>CAYZKM010000015.1:0-27243 GCA_964478525.1 uncultured Bifidobacterium sp. | reverse complement strand
CGCCATCAATATCGCGCTGTCGTCGCTGAACGTCCTGCAGCAGCAGTCGACCGTGATCTCGAACAACATCGCCAACGCGTCCACCACCGGCTATGCCCAGCAGGACGTGGAAGCGACCGAGTTCCGGTCGAATGGCGGCGGTGCGGGCGTCGTGGCCGGCGAGGTGCGGTGTCTCGCCAACCAGACCGCCGCCTATGCGGCCAACCAGGCGGCCAGCGGGCAGGCCTACAGCCAGCAGATGGTGTCGGTTCTGACGCCGTATCTGCAAACGCTGGGACAGCCGTCGGACTCGACCGCGCTGACCAGCCGGCTGTCCGGCCTCGACTCCGCGCTGGTGAAGCTGTCGTCGATGCCGGCCGATGCCGCGGCGCAGGCCGGCGCGGTGACCACCGCGCAGGCCGTGGCCGATACGCTGCACGGGCTGTCCGATGCCGTCGCCACGGCGCGCCAGACCGCCGATCGGGGCATCGCCACCGGTGTCGCCGATGTGAACGATACGCTGCAGGCGCTGGCGCGGAACGAGACCGATCGCCAGCGGGCGGTGTCGAACGGGCAGTCGTCGGCCGACTATACCAGCACCCGGATCCAGCTGCTGTCGGACCTGTCGAAGAACCTGCCGGTGCAGGTGAACCAGAATGCCGACGGGTCCATCACCGTCTCGACCGATCGCGGCACCACGCTGTGGGACGGCAAGGTCCATGCGCTGTCGTTCGATGCCACCCCGGTGATCCCCGCCACGATGCGCGACAAGGCCGATGGCGCCAACGGCCTGTCGGGTGGGCTGTCCGCCGTCACCGTCGACGGGCAGCAGATCGCGATGTCGGACCTGGGCGCGATTGCGGCGAATCTGCAACTGCGCGACACCACGCTGACCGGGTTTGGCGATCAGCTCGATCGTATCGCCGGCAACCTGATCGCGACCTTCCAGTCCGCCGACCCGACGGTCGCCGCGGGCCAGGCCGGCGTCTTCACCGATGCCGGCGCGGCACTGGACACGTCCGACCCCACCGCGATCGCCGGCCTGGCCGGGCGGATCGGGATCAACGCCTCGGTCGATCCGCAGCAGGGCGGGCAAAGCTGGCGCATCCGCGACGGCGCGCAGGCCGCATCGCAGGGTTCGGCATCGTCCACCGCGATCATCCAGCGCTTCACCGACGCGCTGCAATCCACCGCGTCCACGGCCGCTGTCGCCGGCCTGCCACGGTCGTCGTCGCTGATCGACGCGGCCTCGCAGGTTTCTGGCGCGCAGCAATCGGCGCTGACCACCTGGACCAGCCTGAACGATGCGCGCACGCAACAGGCCGAGGACGCGCAGGCCGCGTTCTCCTCGGCCACCGGCGTGAACATCGACGACCAGATGCAGCGCCTGCTGATCGTGCAACAGACCTACGCCGCCAGCGCACAGGTGGTGCGCGCGGCGTCCGGAATGATGGACGCGCTCATGAGCGCGATCCGGTAACGGAGATCACGACGATGTTTTCCCGGATAGCGACCTTCACCGGCCCGACCCAGCGCGGCTACCTCATCGGGGCCATGCAGTCCCGGCTGAACCAGCTGACGAACGAGGTTTCCACCGGCCAGAAGACCAATCCCGCCGGTTCGATGGGCAATGGCGCGTCGCTGCTGTACCAGTTGCAGGCGCAGTCGGACCGCCAGGACGCATTGCAGACGTCGATCACCACGGCCGCGCAACGGCTGGACACGGTGCAGACCGCGCTGACCAGCCTGGCCGGGATCACCGCCACCGTGACCAACACGGTGCAAAGCTGGACCTCGGCGATGAACCAGGGAATGTCCGTGGTCGCCAGCCAGGCGCGCAGCACCATGAACACGTCGATCAACCTGCTCAACACCAGCTTCGCCGGCGGCGCGGTGTTCGGCGGCACTGCCGGCGATACCGCGCCCATGCGGGCCGCCGACGCCTCGGGCGGGCTGCTGGACGTCGCCGCCGGCGCGCTGGACGCCGCCGTGCAGGCCAAGGGCGCGCCGCTGACGAAAAGCGATATCGACGCGCTGATCAACGGCACCGACGGCCTGGCCAGCACCTTCACCGATGCCAATTCCGATGCGGCAGCGAACTATGCCGGCGCGGCCTATGTCGGCAGCACCGACGGCAAGCCGACCTCGGTGATCCTGGGCGCCAGCCAGACCGTCCAGTACGACGCCAGCGCCAGTCAGCCCGCGTTCCGCCAGCTGATGCAGGGCCTGTCGATGCTGTCGCTGCTGGACGCGCCGTCGACCCAGCTGGATGACGGCGCCAAGAAGGAGCTGCTGACCCAGGCCGGCGCGGTGATGATGAAGGCCGAGAACGCGCTGACCGTGATGCAGGGCGCTCTGGGCGCCATCCAGGCGCGCCTGGGCGATGCGGCCGACGCCCAGCGTTCGGCGGCCGCGGCCACCCAGACACAGATCCTTTCCTATGTGGAATCGGATTCCTACGGCAACTCAACCAAGATCAGCATGCTGCAGACGCAGTTGCAGGCAACCTACCAGCTGACATCACAGATCTCGCAACTCAGCCTCGTTCGCTACATGCCCAGCGTCGGATGATGAACTGACATGAAACCCGCTTACGGCAGAATGCCGAAACATGCCCTGGCCCTGGTGGCGTCACTGCTGCTGTCGTGCCTGTCCGCCACTGCCCACGCGCAGATCCTGCTGCGCGACCTGGTCGCCATCGAAGGTATCCGCAGCAACCAGTTGCTCGGCTACGGCCTGGTCGTCGGCCTGCAGGGCACCGGCGATACGCTGCGGAACTCCCAGTTCACACAGCAATCCCTCAGCGCCATGCTGGAACGGATGGGCGTGAACGTGAACGGGCTGCAGATGCAGACCCGCAACACCGCCGCCGTCGTCGTCACCGCGACACTGCCCGCCTTCACCCGCCAGGGCGCGCCGCTCGATATCCAGGTCTCGTCGCTGGGCGATGCCAAGTCGCTGCAGGGCGGGCAGCTGATGGTCACCCCGCTGATGGGCGCGGATGGCGAGGTCTATGCCGTCGGACAGGGCCCCGTCGTGGTGGGCGGCCTGGTGGTGACCGGACAGGCCCAGCAGGTGAAGCAGGGCGTGCAGACCTCGGGGCGCATCCCCGGCGGGGCGTCGGTCGAACGCGAGGTGCCCAACACGCTGGACGGGCTGTCGGTGCTGCGCCTGACGCTGCGCAACCCGGACTTCACCACGGCCAACCGCATCGAGCAGGCGATCAACGCCAGGCTGGGCCAGGGTGTCGCGACGGCCACCGATATCGGCGCCGTCACCCTGAACGTGCCGCTGGCCTATGCCAGCCGCGTCACCGCCCTGGTCGCCGAGATCGAGCGCCTTCCCGTGCAGCCCGACCTGCCGGCGCGTGTCGTGATCGATGAAAAGAGCGGCACGATCGTCATCGGCGCGGATGTGAAGCTGGATGCCGTGGCCGTGACCCATGGCAACCTGATCGTGCGCGTCACCGAGACGCCGCAGGTCAGCCAGCCCGGCCCGTTCTCGAACGGGCAGACCGTGGTGGTGCCGAACACGCAGATCGACGTCAACGACCAGTCCAACAGGAAGCTGCAGGTGTTGCGCCGGTCCGCGATGCTGCGCGACCTGGTGGCCGGCCTGAATGCGCTGGGCCTTGGCCCGCGGGACCTGATCCAGGTGCTGAACGCGCTGAAGGCGTCCGGCGCGCTGCATGCAGAGCTTGTGTTCATCTGACGGCGATCGGGACATGACCATGAAAAAGGGCGCCGTCCGGGCGCCCTTTTTTTGTTGCCAACGAAACCGGCGGGTCAGGTCCTGGTCACGCCGGCCATCTGCAATGCCGACAGCATGCCCGCCGGCACCCCGTCCGTCCGCTTCGCCGCCGGCATGCCCGCCCTGGCCGTCCCGGCGCTGCTGTTCAGCTTGCTCACCACCTCGGACAGCGCGGCCATCATCATCCGCTCCGACGGAGACGAACTGCGCCGCGGCGTGCTGGTGCCCCATCCCGACGCGCCGGCATCCGGCGGGTCGGGCTGCTTGCCGCTTTTGCCGCGATCGGCGAAGGCGAGCGGCCCGCTGGGCAGCGGCGCGCCGATATCCGCGAAAGCCTGCCCGACCTTGTCGCGAATGCGCTGCAGGAATGCCGTCGTGGTCAGCGCGGTGCCATCCGGCGCGTAGAACAGGGTGGAGTTCGCCCGCGCCGCATCGGGCAGCACGCTGGCCGCGGTCGCACCGGACGGCGCCGAGATCATCTGACGCGCGCCGGCGCTGCCGAGGAAGTGGCCGAGATAGATCTCGGAGGCTTCGGGAACGCGACCGAGGCTGGCGGACAGTTTCTCTGCGATTTCGCGCAAGTGATTGCCAGCCATCGCGGACGCGACCTGCGGGTCGGACCGCAGGGCGAGGACCTTCTGGCGCATGGCCGAATCCTCGATGGTCAGGCGTCCGCCCCGCTCGACGATGGACCCGGCCTCCTGCGTCAGGCCGGTCTGCGCGCCATAGGTGCGAACCGCCTGCAGCCAGGTCTGCTCGGTGAACTGAAACAGCCCGGTCGCGGTCGAGGTCGCGGCGCGGGCGTCGGGGCGAAAGCCGCTTTCGATCTTGGCGGACGCCATCAGCAGGTCGAATTGCGTGCCGGTGGCCTGGCTCGCGTCCCGCACCGCCGCGGCAATCGAAGGATCCACCACCGCTCGGCGGATCATGGGAAGGATATCATTTCCGGTCGAGCCGACGGGCACAAGCTTCTCCTGTTGCCGGAGGTGGGAAAGAATCTGGTGGCGCTTCTATATGCGAAATGTTAAGGGAAGTCGATCTGCGAAATGCGGATTTAAGATTCCAAAATGGTGCATACGACCCAATGTGGCAGCTAATCGGGCTAATCGGCGTTTTCGCCACGATCATCGCGGGCTACCTGCTGGAAGGCGGGAAGTTCGGCGTGATCCTGCACGCTCTGGGACCAGAGCTTCTGATCATCCTCGGCTCCGGGCTGATGACCATGCTGCTCAGCAATGAGTTCGCGACGGTCACCAAGCTGATGGGCAAATTTTCGAAAGTGATATCCGGACCGGTCTGGAAGAAGGCCGACTACATCGACGCGCTGTGCCTGCTGTTCCTGCTGGCGCGCATCGCGCGGCAGGAGGGCAACATGGCCCTGGAAAAGCACATCGAGAACCCCGAATCGTCGGTGGTCTTCTCCCGCTATCCGCGCCTGCTGAAGGATCATCACTTCGTGGCCTTCACCACGGATGTGTTTCGCAGCATCACCATGAACTTCACCGATCCGCACAAGGTTGGCGAAATGATGGAAACCGAGCTTGAAAAGCACCATAGCGAGGAACTGCGCTCGGCAAAGGCGCTGTCCTCGGTCGCCGACGCGCTGCCCGCCCTGGGAATCGTCGCCGCGGTGCTGGGCGTGATCAAGGCCATGGGCGCGATCAGCGAATCGCCCGAGGTGCTGGGCGCGATGATCGGCGCGGCCCTGGTCGGCACGTTTCTGGGCGTGCTTCTCGCCTATGGCGTGGTCGGCCCGATCGCCGCCCGCATCAAGGGCGTGATCGAGGAGGAGAGCGTGATGCTGGGCATGGTCCGGCAGGTGATCATGGCGCATCTCGAAGGCCTGGGTCCGCAGCTCGCGGTCGAGGTCGGCCGCCGTTCCGTGCCGACCCGCTTCCAGCCGACGTTCCAGGAACTGGACGAGACGGTGTCCGAAACAGCGAAATCCGTTCGCACGAAAGAGGGCTGATCATGCGTCGCTGGCTCTACCGCTCGGCCCTTGGCCTTTCGCTGATCGTCCCGGCCGCTGCCATGATGCAGCCGGCCCGGGCCGCCGAAACCACATCCCGCATGCCCGCCTACATCGTGGTCAAGGGCTTCCAGCTGAAATCCGTCGCCCGGCTCAGCTTCGGGTTCGACAAGCTGCCCGACCCGGAACTGGTGCCGATCAAGGGCGGCATGGAACTGCATCTGGACGGCAATATCCCGTTCCGCCTGAACGACCTGCCGCAGCTGAAGCAGATCGCATCCGTGCAGGAACGGGTCGAGGGCGCGAAACACATCGCCGTGGTCCGCTTCACCTGCGATTGCACGGTGCAGACCAGCCGGTCCGGCAAGTCGTTCCGGCTGGACATCCATGAACCCGGCAGCGTGACCGTGTCCGACACGGCGCCGGCCCCCTCGGTTCCCTCCATGGTGCCGGTCTCGGTCAAGGGCACGCAGCTCAAGTCCGGCGCCAGGCTCAGCTTCGCGGTCGACAAGCTGGCCGATCCGGTGATCCAGGCCATCCCCGGCGGGGTGGAGGTGCGTGTCGCGCCGAACGCCATCATCCGCAGCGCCGGTCTTGCGAAGTTGCGCCAGGTCGACTCGGTTGACAGCGATGGACAGGTCGCGACCGTGCGCTTCTCCTGCAATTGCGAAATTCGCACAAATCGCGATGGCGGGACGTTCAACCTGGACCTGCTGGAACGCCCGGAAAAGCCCGCCGCCGCCGCGCCGGCACAGCAGCCTGCCGCGACGCCGGCGCCAGCCGCGTCTTTGCCCCCGGCGCCCGTGCCGGCCGCTGCCGCGCCGGCACCGGCTGCCTCGACCCCCTCCTCGGCCGCCGCACCCGCCGCGCCCGCCGCGTCCACCCCGGTGCCGCCCGCCGCGGCGGCCAAGCCGGCCAGCAGGAACACGGCCGAGATGGATGCGCTGCGTGACAGCCTGGCTGCGAAGATCGCACAGCTGAATGCGCCTGTACCCACCCCGGTGCCGCCCGCCGCCGCGCCCGCCGCGCCTGCCCCCGTGGCCACGCAACCCGCTGCTGCCGCCCCGGCCCCCGTTGCCGCCCCGCGCGTGCGTCCCACCTGTTCGATCGATCCGGCCATGGCCGGCTGGAAGGGGACCGGACCCTTTGGCGGGCGCGTGACCGCGCTGCGTGCGGATGCCGCCAAGGCGCATGAAGCGGCCCCGTCGATGGCAACCCTGGCCGAGTTCTACCTGGGCAACGGCCTGGCGGCCGAGGCGCTGGCCGTGGCCGAACAGGCCAGCACCGACGGCGCGACGCCCGACGAGATCGCGCGCCTGGGTCGGGTCGCCGACATGGCCCGCCTGCTGCGCGGCATCCAGGTCCAGCCGTCCTCGGCCCTGTTCGCCCCGCGCGCCGACTGTGACCGGACCGACATCCCGCTGTGGCGCACGGTGTCCGCCGCCGTCGCCGGCGATACCGCACAGGTCGTGCGAAACGCCATTCCGGCCCGTGACGTGCTGGTGCAGCTGCCGCCGCCGCTGCAGCAGCTGTTCGCCTTCCGCCTGTCCGAGGCGGCGCCCGACGACCTGGAAACCCAGCGTGCCATGGCCGCCGCGGTGCGCAACACCGAACTGGGTGGCCCCGAGGAAACCGCCGGCCGCTTCCTGCTGCATGCCCGCATCGCCCGCGCCCGCGGCGACACCATCGAGGAGACCAGCTTCCTGGAGCGCGCCGCGCGCAGCGCCGCCATCGTGCCGGCCCTGCTGGCCCGTGTGCGCCTGGCGGAAATCCGCTCGACCCAGGACGACAGGGAAGGCGAGGTCAGCGAGGCGATCCTGGGCGATGCTGGCCGGGTCTATCGCGACTCCGCCTTCGGCCAGAGTGCCGCGGCAGCCCTGGCCGAACGCCGCCTGCGCCTGGGTGACTATGCCGGGGCCCTGGCGATCGCCGACACCAGCACCGACGGCCGGGCGGTGCGCGTCACCGACAGTTTGGGCGCCAGGCTGGCTGCGCGGGTGCTGCGGATGATGCTGGTCGACGGCACCGCGCCCAACCTGCCATCGGCCGAGGAACGGCTGATGCTGTTCTGGCACTACGGCGCCTATGCCACGCCCGGCGAGCGCGGTGACGATATCCGCGTCGCGGCCGCGCGCATGATGCTGGCCGAGGGCCTGCCCGAAGCCGCGCTGGACGTGACCCGACAATTGTCGGACGCCGTGCTGCGGTCCCCGCAGGGTGCGCTGCTGCGTGCCCGCACCGAGGCGCGCGCCGGGGACCCCGCCCAGGCGCTGGTGATGCTGAACCGCCTGCCGGCCGAGGACGACACCCGCCGCATCGCCGCCGATGCGCTGGTGCGCATGAACCGCCCGGTGGATGCAGCGCGCGAGCTGGACGGCATCGGCGCGCCGGCCGACCAGATCCGCCGGGCGGGCCTGCTGTACGAGGGCAAGGCGTGGGACGAGGCGGCCGGTGCCTATGCCGCGGTGCTGCGCAATCCGGCGATCTCGAAGGAAGCGCGTGCCGATGCCGCCGACCGCTATGCCCTGGCCCTGGCTCTGTCCGGTGCGCCGCCGGCCGAGGATTTGCGCAGCCTGGGCGGGCTGGCCGGCCGTGTGCTGGGCGCGCTGCCGAACCAGGCCACCGCACCGGATGCGTCCGCCCCGGTGAACGCGCTGCGCGGCGCCGTGGAACGCGCCGGCGCCATCGAGGCCCTGCTGCCGCCCCCGGTTCGGCCGCAACCCAAGGCCGACAACAGCCGCGAAGGGACCTGACCGATGGACGGACCGACCTATGTCGCGCTGTCAGCACAAGTGTCGCTGCAGAAGCATCTGGAGATCGTTGCCAACAACGTCGCGAACGCCAACACCACCGGGTACAAGGCCGACCGGCAGTTGTTCCAGAGCTATGTGCAGCGCCTGGCCGTACCGGGCGACGCCGTCGCCTTCGTGCAGGATCGCGCGACCTATATCGACATGACCGACGGGCCGGTGTCGCTGACCGGCGGGCCGCTGGACATCGCCATCAAGGGCGAGGGGTTCTTCGGCCTCGCCGGCCCGAACGGCACGTCCTATACCCGCGATGGGCATCTGCAGCTGGGCTCGGATGGCACGCTGATGAATGGCAGCGGCCTGCCGATCACCGGCAACGACGGTTCGCCGATCCAGCTGCCGGCCAACTTCTCGAACCCGCGCATCAGCGGCGACGGCACCATCATGGTGCAGGTCAACGGCAAGGACCAGCAGGTCGGGCAGATCGGCGTGTTCCGCTGCACCGACACGCTGGCTTTGCGGAAATCCGGTGCGTCGGTGTTCACCGCGCCCGACGGCATCATGCAGCCGATGGACATGTCCGAGCCTGGCGGTCGGATCGTGCAGGGCGGGCTGGAGGGCTCCACCGTTCAGCCGGTCACCGAGATCGCCAACCTGACGGAACTCAGCCGAGCGTATGACCGGCTGCAGAATTTGCTCAGCGACGACAACGATCGCGAGCGGAAGATGATCGAAACCCTGGGCCAGCTCGGCTGACCCCCCACCCCGAAGGAGCAGAACGCCAATGATGAGGGCACTGGGCATCGCCGCCACCGGCATGCAGTCACAGCAGACCAACGTCGAGGTCATTTCCAATAATATCGCCAATGTCAGCACCACGGGCTTCAAGCGCAGCATGGCGCAGTTCCAGGACCTGTTGTACCAGTCGGCGGCCCGCGTCGGCACCGCATCGTCGGAACAGGGCACGGTGCTGCCGACCGGCACGCAGGTGGGTCTTGGCGTGCGCGCCGCTGGCGTGACACGTGTCCTGACGCAGGGCAGCCTGACGCAGACCGACAATCCGCTGAACGTCGCCATCGATGGGCGCGGGTATTTCGGCGTGAAGCTGCCCAGCGGCGATGTCGCCTATACGCGGGACGGATCGTTCAGCCTGTCGTCGACCGGGCAGCTGGTGAACAGCGAGGGCTTCCCGGTGGAACCCAACATGACCGTCAACCCGACCGCGACATCCGTCACGATCAACCAGGCGGGCCAGGTCATCGAGACGCTGCCCAACGGCAAGCAGAACACGGTGGGCCAGCTGCAGCTGTTCCAGTTCGCCAACGAAGCCGGCCTGGTCGCGCTGGGCGGCAACAACTTCCAGCAGAGCGAGGCGTCCGGCGATCCGGTCCAGGGCCTGCCGGCGGATCAGGGTTTCGGATCGGTGCGCCAGGGCTATCTGGAAGCGTCGAACGTGAACGTGGTGCACGAGATCACGTCGCTGATCCAGGCACAGCGCGCGTATGAGCTGAACAGCAAGGTGATCTCGGCCGCCGACCAGATGCTGCAGACCACCAACCAGGCGCGCTGACATGTCCGGTTCCTTGCGAAAACTGATGATGGTGCCGCCATTGCTCTGCCTGGCCGGTGCGCCGGCCATGGCCGAGGAGATCTGGTTCGCCGCCCGCAGCCTGGTGCCCGGCGAGATCATCGGGGACGGCGACGTCGCGGCGCACGAGGAAATCCGCCGCCGCACCGACACGGTGCCGGCGTCACGGGACCTGGTCGGCATGGAGGTCCGCCGCCGGGTGACGTCGGGAAACGTGGTGACCGCGCGCGATATCGGCCCGCGTTCGCTGGTGCGCGCCAACACCGTGGTCACCGTCATCTGGAACACCGGCAGCCTGTCGCTGTCGATGCAGGGCCGGGCGCTGGAATCCGGCGCGGCCGGCGACGAGATCCGCGTCCTCAACACCGCCACTTCGCGCACTGTGCGTGGCACTGTCCTGGCCAGCGGCCAGGTGGAAGTGAAGGCAATCCCATGAACCGCTCGATCGCTTCGCTGGCCCTGCTGGGCCTGCTGTCCGTTGCCGGCTGCGACAGTCTCGATTCGTTCCAGAAGCCACCGAACATCTCCAGCCCGGGCACGGTCGACAACATCCCCCGTCCGGACTCCACCGCGGTGACCATCGCGGCGGCCAATGTCGCCCCGCTGCCGCCCGCCATGCGCGGGTCGCTGTGGCGCCCGGGGTCGAAGACCTTCTTCCGCGATCCCCGTGCCCGCGGCGTGGGCGATCTGCTGACGGTGGCCGTGAACCTGAAGGAACAGGCCGAGTTCGCCAACCAGACCAACCTGGACCGCACGTCGAACAACGGTATGCAGGCGACGGCGCTGATGGGTGTCGGGTCGTTGATCGGACGGATCATTCCCGGCCTGGCCGGCACCGACCCGACGATCAGCGTGCAGGGCAACAACACCACGGTTGGCAAGGGCGACATCAAGCGCAGCGAGAACATCGTGATGAATGTCGCCGCGACTGTCGTGCAGGTGCTGCCGAACAACAACCTGGAAATCGCCGGCAGCCAGGAGATCCGGTTGAACAACGAGCTGCGCCAGCTGCAGATACGCGGCATCGTGCGGCCCGAGGACATCCGGTCCGACAACACCATCAATTCGGACAAGATCGCCGACGCCCGCATCGAGTATGGCGGCCGTGGCGTGTCCTCGACACTGCAGCGCCCGACCTGGGGCACGGATGTGCTGACCCGCATCTCGCCGTTCTGATCGATCGACATTTCATGACTGGACATTTATCATGACAATTATCCTGTCCCGGCGTTCGGCCCTGCTTGGCGCCGGGATGGCCGTGTGCCTCGGCGTGCCGGCCCTTGCCTCGGAACAGCCGGCCGGACCGCCGAAGCCGGTGTTCGTCCCGCTGGGCGAGTTCACCATCAACCTGGGCGGCAGAAGCGAGCAGTTCGGCTTTGTCGTCGTCAGCGTGACCGTGCAGGTGGTGCCCGAGGCGGCGGGCGGCTTCCGCGACATCATGCCGCGCATCAAGGAGGCGGTGATGCGCCGGCTGATGGTGCTGGCCGAGCGTGGGGCGCTGCTGCCGGGCCAGACGGATCCGCTGATCCTGAAGGAAGTCCTGGCCGAGACGCTGCAGAAGGTGAAGCCGGACAGCGTGCAGGAAGTGCTGATCACCCGCCTGATGTACGGCTGAGCCGCACCGGCCGACACATGCGGTATCATCCCACATTGCTGGCGGCGCTGGCGGTTGCGGGGGGCGTGGCGATTGCCGCCTTCGTCCCCGACGCGCTGGACCGGACCATGGTTGCCCCGGCACTGGCCGAGATGGCCGATCTCGCCGCGCAGGGCGCGGACGGGCTGATGGACCTCGGTGTCGCCGCGGTGATGCTGGGGGCCTTCTGCGTCGTCGGCCCCGTCATCCTGATGATGATCTATCTGCTGGGTGTCGGCCATCTGCCGACGCGCCCGGCCCGCGATCCCGAGGATCCGCCGCCGGTGATCGTCTTCTCGCAGCAAGCGCCGCCGATCGCCCGCCAGGCGCTGTTGCAGGCGGGCGCGTCACGCACGAAACGCAAGGCCGGCTGACGCATCCGCGTCGGCCGGCCCGCCGGTGTCAGCTGGACGACTTCACCGAGCTTGCCGCCACTTCCTGCCCGTTCTTGAGCTGCAGCACCCATTCGCCGGTGCTGGACTGGCTGACACCTGTCACCACACCCGTGGCGGCGATCGTACCTGCGGTTTTCGTGGTGACGCCCGACGCGGTGCGGCTGCTGCCGATCAGCGACACGCCATAGCTGCCGGCGGCCAGGCGCTGGCCCTTGGCATCGTTGCCGTCGAACGTGACCGTCCCCGACGACCCGGTGACCGCCAGTGTGCGCACGACGACACCCGAAGCGTTGGTGATGGCGACCTGCGGGCTGGTCAGTGACGCATCGGTGACGGTGTAGCCCAGAGGCTGCGCGACGCTGCCCGAGGCCGGCACGGTGACCGAGCTCGCGGTCGCGCTGACGGTATGGTTGATCAGGTTGGAATACTGGCCCAGCGACAGGCCCGACAGCGACTGTGAAATCGAGGTCAGGGTGCTGTTGCTTTTCACCAGCTGCTCGACCGAGGTGAACTGCGCGAGCTGTGCGACGAACTGCGTCGGGTCGGTGGGCTGCATCGGATCCTGGTTCTTCAGCTGCGTCGTCAGCAGCGTCAGGAACTGGTTCATCTGCGTTTCGTTGGCCTGTGCGCCGACCTTGGTCGTCGCTGCCGCATTGGTCAGCGCGGTAAGGCTGGTGGTCGTCGGAACCGTGCTCATGGGATCTGGGGCCTTCTGTGCCGTTTACGCAATGATATTGACAAGCCCGTGGCCGGGCCGCAGCGCATGGGTCATGATGTCGGGCGCGGGTTCGGCCGATGGGCCGCCGGCCGAGCCGTTGGCGGGAAGGAAGGGGGCGGGGCGGTCGGAGGGCGCGCCGTACTGCAGGTTCAGCCCGCCGGAGCCGAGGTCGATGCCGGCCTGGCTGAGCTGCTGTTCCATGCTGGCGCGGTCCTGCATGAAGGCGTCGTAGGTTTCCTTGCGCGCGACCACCATCTGGACGTCGACGCCGGTGGCGTGGAACGCGAGCCGCACCGCTACATGGCCGAGATCGGCGGGATGCAGCTCGATGGTCAGCGTGTCTTCGCCGGTTTTCGCGGCCTTGCCGATTCGCACGGCCACCTGACGCTGGGTCTCGGCCATGACCGGGGAGCGCGCCGCCGGGGCCGGTTCCCCAGGGGTGGCCGGCGCCGGGGCCGCGGGCGGGATCGCGGCTTGCAGCGTGTCGAAATTCGCAGAAAGCGCGTTGTCGTCTATTTTCGCAGACCGTTGGGTCGGCGTGTCGGCCATTGCCGCGGCTGCTTCCTGCGCGGCGGGCGGGGTGGCCGGCGAAGCGGCCGCCGGGGGAAGGGGGACCCCGACCGGAGCCGGGTCCGCGTTGGCGGATGTCCGCGGCTGGCCGGCGGCCTCGTGGATGGAACCATGCGTGCCGGCCGGATGGATCGGGGGTGGTGCCATCGGCACCACAGGCGGCATCGCGGCCATGGCCGCCGGCTGGTCCGTGGGTTCCTTGGGTGCTGGCCTGGCGGGTTTGCCGGACGGGGCGGCATGGTCCGGCGTCTGGCCGATCTCGGCTGCCACCGTCACGGCTGGTGCCATGTCGGCGGTGGCGGCGGCGGCCGGCGGCCCAGGGACAGGGACAGGGACAGGGGCGGCGGGCGGGGTCTCCACCGGCGGCGGTTCGCCGGCGAGCGCGGCCGTCGCGTCGGTGGCCGGACCGGCGATCGGCACCGGCATTGCGGTGTGCGTCACCAGCGCGGGATCGGATGTGTCCGCCTGCCTGGGTGTGGCGCGGTGCGCGGATGCGCGTGGATCGGCCGGCGGCGCATCCTGTGTGGCCCCGTCCCCGGCATCCACCAGCGAGTCGAAATGCGACGCGCCGGGCGATGGCGGCGACGGCGGGCGCGATCGGCTGGAATCGACGCCGGCCGTGGCATGGGGAAATGCCACGGCCGTCATATCAAAGCCGTTCTGGCTGAAATTCGCAAAGTCAGGCGCCTTCGGTCAGGCAAACAGGGCGTCGATATCGTCCTGCGAGGAGGCCGGCGGCACGCCGGCGGCGGCGGACATCAGCGAGTCGATGTCGTTCTGCTCCAGCCCGCTGCTGGTCGGGCCGTTCAGCAGATGCGCATCGTCGCGGTGATCGGGCGGCGGCGCCTCATGTGCCTCGACACCGACCGTGTCCTGCCATAGCGAGCTGAGCGCCAGCACGCGCTTCTCGATATAGGTCAGGGCCTGCACGACCTTGCGGATGCGCTGGCCGGTCAGGTCCTGGAACGAGCAGGCCATGAAGATGTCCAGGATGGCGTTGTCGATGATCTCGATGTCGTCACCCAGATCGGGGCCGGTTTCCCGCGCCTCCCGCATCCTGTGGATGGCTTCCTGCGCCCGTTCGGCCGCATTCATGATCTCGACCGCCGCGCGTTCGGTCGCATCGACGACCGCGTCCAGCTCGTCTGACGCCGAGGTCAGGCGGGAATGCGGCAGGCCGGACGGCAGCAGGCCGGCGACCTCGGACCGCGTATCCGCGATCAGGGCGGCCATGCCCTGCAATTCGTGCCGCAGCTCTGCCACCCGCGAGGAGGATTCGGGGGTGGGGCCGACCTCGGTCAGGCGGGCGACTTCGCCGCTCAGGCGTTCGACGATCTGTTCCAGGCGTGTGGCCATCATCGTGGCCGCGGCCCGACGTTCGGGGAGTGGCATGGAGTTCAGCATCGTTTCTGTCCGTCCTAGCCCATGACCGCGGCGATTTTCGCCTTCAGCACATCGGCCGTGAACGGCTTGACGATATAGTTGTTCACGCCGGCCTTCTTCGCCTCGATCACGTTCTCGGTCTTGCTCTCGGCGGTGACCATGATGAACGGCAGGCTGGCGATTCCGGCGTCGCTGCGCACGCGGCGCAGCAGGTCCAGCCCGGTGATGGGCTCCATGTTCCAATCAGAGATGACCAGGTCGAACTTGGACGTCTGCAGCTTGGCGAAGGCTTCCGCCCCGTCGCCGGCTTCATCGATATCGGAAATACCGATCTTATTAAGGAGATTTCGCAAAATACGCCGCATGCTGGGAAAATCGTCCACGACAAGAATCTTCATCACGTGCCTCCACTGTGAAAGCGCACCCGGCCCAATAGCCGTTCTGGCACTGCAGGTAGCACAATGGGATATTTTCGCAAGGATAAAATCGCGGTTCCATTCCGTGTTTCGCCATGCTATGTCCGGCGAATAGTGATTTTTCGCACAACCGCCACGATCGGCCCCCTGGACCCAGATGGAAGAATATATCAAGGATTTCCTGGTCGAAACGCTCGAAGCTCTCGCCGTTCTGGACAATGATCTGGTTCGGCTGGAAGCGGAGCCTAACGACACCGGACGCATCAGCAGCATTTTTCGCACGCTGCACACCGTCAAGGGAACCTGCGGGTTCCTCGGCCTTGCGCGCCTTGGCCATGTCGCCCATGCCGGCGAAAACGTGCTGGGCAAGATGCGCGACGGCGAACTCGGCCCAACCCCCGAAGTCATCAGCGCCGTCCTGCGCTGCATCGACGCCATCAAGGAGATCACCGCCACGCTGGAGGCGACCGGCAACGAAGGCGATCGCGACTATGCCGCGCTGATCGCCGAGCTGGATGCGTTCCTGGCGGATGATGGCGGCGCGCCGGCGGCGGGCGACAGTGACGAATTGCGCGCGGCGTTCGAGGCTGCGTCGGTCGAACAGCCGGTCGCCGTCGTGGCCGAGCCGGCGCAGCAGGCACCGGCTGCGGCCGAACCGCGGCGCGAGAGTGCGGGTGGTGGCGCCATCGCCAACCAGACGATCCGCGTTGGTATCGATCTGCTCGAAGGCCTGATGACCACCGTCTCGGAACTGGTTCTCAGCCGCAACCAGTTGCTGCAGCTGCTGCGCAGCGAAAAGGACAGCCCGTTCTCGGCCCCGCTGCAGCGCCTGTCGATGATCACGTCCGAGCTGCAGGAAAGCGTCATGAAAACGCGCATGCAGCCGATCGGCAATGCCTGGTCGACGCTGCCGCGCATCATCCGCGACCTGGCGCTGGAACTGGGCAAGAAGATCGAACTGGTCATGGACGGCGCCGAGACCGAGCTCGACCGGCAGGTGCTGGAACTGATCAAGGACCCGCTGACCCACATGGTGCGCAACGCGGCCGATCACGGCCTGGAACCGACGATCGACCGCCGCCTGGCCGGCAAGTCCGAAACCGGGCGGGTGCGGCTGGACGCGTCGCACGAGGGTGGGCACATCGTCATCAAGATCGCCGATGACGGGCGCGGCCTGAACGCCGAGAAGATCCGCCGCAAGGCGGTACACAGCGGCCTGGTCAGCGAAGCCGATGCTGCCGGCATGACCGATGCGCAGGTGTTCCGTTTCATCCTGCGCCCCGGGTTCTCGACCGCCGCCGCCGTCACCGCCATCTCGGGCCGCGGTGTCGGGATGGATGTGGTGCGCACGAATATCGAGCGTATCGGCGGCACCATCGACATCGAGTCGCAGCTTGGCATCGGTTCCACCTTCATCATCAAGATTCCACTGACGCTGGCCATCGTGCCCGCGCTGATCGTCGGCTGTGCCGGCGAGCGCTTCGCGGTGCCGCAGATCTCGGTCGTGGAGCTGGTGCGCGCATCCGATTCCAGCGAGCACCGGATCGAGCAGATTTCCGACTCGGCCGTGCTGCGCCTGCGCGACCGCCTGCTGCCGCTGGTCGATCTGCGTCAGCTTCTGGGCCTGATCGGCACCGAGGCGGATGAGCACGAACGGCTGGTGATCGTTACGCAGGTGGGTGCCTGGCATTTCGGCATCATCGTCGACCGCGTCTACGATACGGAAGAAATCGTCGTAAAGCCGGTCGCGCCGCTGCTGAAGAACCTGGGCGTCTATTCGGGCAACACGATCCTGGGCGATGGCTCGGTCTGCATGATCGTCGATCCCAACGGGATCATCGCCCGGGTTGGCCGGGTCGACCTGTCGGGGGGCTCGCGCGCGATGAACACGCCGGCCACGACGATGGCCGCGGGCACCGCGTCGGACCAGCGGCGCATGCTGCTGGTCCGCGCCGGCTCCGGCCTGCGCAAGGCAATTCCGCTCGACCTCATCGCTCGGCTCGAAGACATCGACATCCACGAGATCCATCGCGCCGACGATGGCCGCCTGCTGGTGCAGTATCGCGACAGCCTGATGCCGCTGGTGCCCGCCGCGTCTGACCTGGTGATGAAGACGTCGGGGCGGCAGCCGGTGCTGGTGTTCGCCGAACAACAGGACCATGGCAGCGATCGCAGGCCGCGCCAGATGGGCCTGCTGGTGGACGAGATTCTCGACATCGTCGAAAGCAGCCTCGACATCGAGATCGACTCCACGCATCCCGACGTCGTCGGTTCGGCCATCGTCAGCGACGAGCCGACCGAGATCCTGGACACCGCGCGCCTGCTGCGGCGTGAAGGCCTGAACCTGGCCGAGGCGGCCGCCATGCTCGCCTCGCCTCGGCTTGCCATCGAGGAGGCCGCGTGATGAGCGCCACCGATCTGTCGGGTCTGTCGACCCTGAGCCATGGCCTGGTCACCATCCGGGTCGCCGAACAGCCGCTGGGCATTCCGGTTGGTTTCGTCTGTGACGTTCTGGGGCCGCAAGCCATCTCGCGCATCCCGCTGGCCAGCACGGCCATCGCCGGTTCGCTGAACCTGCGCGGACGCATCGTCACCGTGCTGGACCTGCGTATCGTGCTGGGTCTTGCCGGCACCGAGGCACCGGAGAAGGCCATGAACGTCGTCATCGATGCGGGCGGCGAGCTGTATTCCCTGCTGGTGGACCAGGTCGGCGACGTTCTTTCGGTGGACGAAGCCACGATCGAGACGCTGCCCCACACGGTTGCCCCGGAATGGCGCGCGGTCAGCTCGGGGATCGTCAAGCTGAAGGATGAACTCGTGTTGATACTTGTGCCTGACACGCTGCTCGCCATGGCGAATGTCGCCGCCAACACAGGACTGGACGCATGAACACCGCCCTGATCGTCGATGACAGCAAGGTCGTGCGCCGCTTCGCGCGGACGATCCTTGAAGGACTGGGCTTCTCCTGCCGGGAAGCCGCGGATGGGTCCGAGGCCCTGACCGCATGTCGCGCCGCGATGCCGACGCTTGTCCTGCTGGACTGGGAGATGCCGGTTTTGGACGGGCTTGGCTTCGCCACCGCGCTGCGCGCCGAACCGGGCGGCGACGAGCCGAAAGTGCTGTTCTGCACGACACATAACGACATCAGCTACATCCAGCGCGCGCTGGCCGCCGGGTCCGATGAGTATGTGATGAAGCCGTTCGATCGCGAGATCATCGAGCTGAAGCTTCGCAATGTCGGCATCGAGTTCTGACCGCAACATCCGGCCGGTGGCGGGAATCGATGATGTCTGAAGCAGAATCGCCTGGTGTGCGCGTGTTGCTGGCTGGTGCGGAATCGCGCGGCCGGCTGCATCTTCGCCGCATCCTTTCAGGCAACACCGGCGTCGATATCGTCGGCCATGTTCGTCCTGGCGCGCCCGTCGAGGAGACGATGCGCCGATGTGGCGCCGATGTCGTGCTGGTCGATCCGTCCGAGAATCCGTCCGCGGCCGACGAGGCCGTGAAGGTCGCGGCGAAACTTCAACTGCGCGCGCTGATCCTGACCAGCGACATGGCCGCGGCGGCCCGCGCCAGGCTTGGCCGGTGTGCCACGCTGGCGCGCCCGACGACGTTGGACGACGAATCGGCCAACTCTCCGTTCGGCGTGTCGTTGCGCAGGCGTCTGCTGACCTATGGCACGCAGACCACGCGGCCGGCCGCCGATCCAGCCGCGTCGCCGGCACCGGCCACGCTGCGGACCGGCCTGCCGTTGCGTCCGGACCTGATCGCCATCGGCAGCTCGACCGGCGGTCCGCAGGCATTGCCCGAGGTGCTGTCGGGACTTGCCGGGCGGGTGCGTCAGCCGATCGTCATTACACAGCACATGCCGGCCGCATTCACCAACATGCTGGCCGTGCACCTGACGCGCTATACGACGCACCCGACGGTCGAGGCGACCGAGGGGCAGGCGCTGATGCCGGGCCATGTCTACCTTGCTCCCGGCGGGCGGCATCTGCTGATCGATCGCCGCGGCGAGCAGATGGTGTGCCACCTGGATGACGGGCCGCCCGAACATTTCTGCCGGCCGGCCGTGGATCCGATGCTGCGCTCGATCACCTCGGTCCTGGGTGGGCGGGCATTGGCGGTGATCCTGACCGGGATGGGCCAGGACGGTCTGGCCGGGTGCCGCACCCTGGTGGCGGCCGGCGGTTCGGTACTGGCGCAGAACGAAGCGACATCGGTCGTGTGGGGCATGCCGGGCGCGGTGGCGCAGGCCGGCATCTGCCGGGCGGTCGTGCCGTTGAACAGGATCGCGGAGGAAATCATCATTCTGGCAGGGATGCAGCCATGACGAGGGCAACCGAGGCGTTGCGCGGATTTGTCCGCGGACGGGCCGGAATCAGCATGGGCGCGGACAAGGACTATCTGATCCTGTCACGCCTGGAACCGCAACTGCGCAACTGGGGCATGACCAGCCTGGACGGCCTGGCCGCGCATCTGAGCGCCAATCCGGGTGGCAAGGTCGCGCGGCAGGTCGTCTCGGCACTGACCATCAACGAGACCCTGTGGTTTCGCGATGGCAAGCCGTTCGAGTACCTGACCAAGACGATCCTGCCGGACATCCTTCTCCGCAAGGCCAAGGAGAAGTCGCTGGCCATCTGGTCCGCGGCCTGCTCCACCGGGCAGGAGGTCTACTCGATCGGCATGGCGCTGCGCGACGAGGATGCGCGGCTGCGTGACTGGTCGATCTCGATCCTGGGCAGCGACATCTGCGAACCCGCGCTGGAACGTGCCCGCGCCGGTATCTACACGCAGTTCGAGGTGCAGCGCGGCCTGCCGATCCAGCGGCTGGTGCGGTATTTCGAGCAGTCCGGCCAGGATTGGAGCGTGCGCAAGGAGCTGCGCGAGAAGATCGCGTTCCGGCAGATGAACCTGCTGGACGTGCCGTCCGGCATCGGCCCGTTCGACGTGGTGTTCTGCCGCAACGTGCTGATCTATTTCGATGTCGATGTGAAAGCCAAGGTCCTGGCCGCGATCGCGGGCCGCATGCGGCCATCGGGCTATCTGCTGTTGGGATCGGCGGAAACCACCATCGGCATCTCGACGGCGTTCGTGCCCGTGCCCGGCGCCGCCGGGCTGTATCGCCTGGCGACGTAACGCATGGTCCGGGCCGGGGCGGCGGCGAGGAAGCCGTCGCGCCGGGCGGACCCCGATCCTCTGGAAGGTCTTGCCATGGCAGAAGCCGCGGTGCCGGATCCGCCACGCCGTATCCTGGTCGTCGACGACGAGCCGGAGCTGCTGGACGAGCTGATCACCACGTTGTCGCTGGAAGGCTGGCATGCCGATGGCGCGCCGAACGGTCGCGAGGCGCTGCGGCATCTGGCCGAGGACGACAGCATCACCGTCCTGCTGACCGATATCCGCATGCCCGGTATCAGCGGGCTGGAACTGGCCAGCCAGGCCTGGCACAGCCGGCGCGACATCGACGCGGTGGAGGTCGTGCTGCTGACCGGACACGGCACGGTCGAGGACGCCGCGCAGGCGGTGCGCATCGGCGCGTTCGACTTCGTCTCGAAGCCCGTCGGCGTCGAGCAGCTTCTGGCCGTCTGCGAGCGGGCCTATCAGGCATCATCCCGCCGCCGCCTGACCGAGGCGACCCGCATTGCGGAGCTGGAACGGCTGCGCACCGAGCGGGAGACGCTGCGCGCGCGGCTGGCCCATGCCCCCGACACCACCGATTTCAGCGCCGGCGTGCCGCACGAATTGTCGGGCATCCTGTCGCACGAGCTGCGCACGCCGCTGATCGCGCTGATGGCCGTGCCGGAACTGCTGAGCAGCGGCGGCAACCTGCCCGCCGCGGACGTCGCCGAGAACATGGGCATCGTGCGCCAGGCCGGTGCCAGGCTGATGCGGATCGCCGAGGATTTCGTCGAGTTCCTGGCACCACCCGATCCCGCCACGTTCCAGATTCGCCCGGTGCAGCCGGCCTTGGTGCTGCGCCAGGTCCAGGCGGCGTTTCGCGATGCGGCGGTGGCGGTGGTTGACGGTGAAACCATCGACGCCGTGCTGGAAACCGACCTGCCGCGCCTGGTTCGCGCCCTGGAACGCCTGGTGGCCAACGCCGTCGCGTGGACCCCGCCCGATGGCACCGTCCGCCTGTCCGCCCGCGCCATCGCGCCCGAGCTGATCGCATTCGAGGTGACCGACACCGGCCGCGGCATGACCGAGACGGAGGTCGCCGTCGCGCTTCTGCCCTTCCGGCAGGTGGACATGTCGCATGCCCGCCGTGTCGGCGGCCTGGGCCTGGGGCTGCCGCTCGCCGCGCGGATGGCCGAGCGGCTGGGGGGCGAATTGAAACTTGATTCGAAGGCGGGGGAGGGGACCCGGGCGGCGATCGTGCTGCCGCGCCGTCACCTGTCGTGCACATCATCCAGGTAAGGCATCACGATGTTTGATCGGAACGACAAGGCGCACCGAGGCCGGTACGGGGCCGTGGCGGGCGCGTGCTGCGCCATCCTGGCGCTGACCGGATGCTATCAGCCGCCGACCCCGGTGGTGGACATGTCGCTGGTGCCCGAGATGACCCGCGATGCGATGGTGCAGGTGCGGGTCCTGCCACTGGGCGCGATGCCGCCGATGTATGCCGGATCCGTCGGGCCGGTGTCGGGCTTTGGCTGCGCGGCCAACCCCGCCGACGCCACCGCCGATGCGATCCAGCAGTTGAAGATCAAGACGCTGGCGATGCGCGCGACCGCGGTGATCGACGTGTCGATCGCATCCGCCAGTGGTACCAGCTGCAACTATGGCTTCGGTGCCTATGCCAGCGGCATCGCGGTGGCCCCGCGCGCGGTGCCGTCCAGCTTCTGACGCGCCCGGACGCTTGCCCTGCGGGGACGCCTGTCGCAGAGTCGCGGCAGAAAATCCCCCCAGGAGGGTCCAATGGCTGACTATGATCTGGTGATCCGTGGCGGCACGGTGATCGATGGCACCGGCAAGGTGCCTGTTGAAGCCGATGTCGGCGTGGCGGGCAACCGCATCGTGGAGGTCGGGCGCATCGCCGCCCGCGGCACCGAGGAGATCGACGCCAGGGGCAAGCTGGTCACGCCCGGCTTCGTCGACATCCACACGCATTACGACGCGCAGGCCGTATGGGACAGCCACCTGGCCCCGTCGTCGTGGCATGGCGTCACCACGGCCGTGATGGGCAATTGCGGCGTCGGCTTCGCGCCCTGCCGTCCGGCCGACCGCGACAAGCTGGTCGAGCTGATGGAAGGCGTGGAAGACATTCCGGGCGCCGTGATGAACGAGGGCCTGAAGTGGGAATGGGAAAGCTTCGGCGAATACCTGACCGCCCTGGAACGCAGGCAGCGCGACATGGATGTCTGCGCGCTGCTGCCCCACGCCGCGGTGCGCGTGTTCGTGATGGGCGAGCGTGCCATCAACCTGGAGAACGCCAACCAGGCCGACATCGCGCAGATGCGCGAGATCGCCGCCGATGCGATGCGCCAGGGCGCGTTCGGCTTCTCGACGTCCCGCAGCCTGAGCCACAAGACGTTGCGCGGCGACCCGACGCCCACCCTGCGCGCGCAGGAAGACGAGCTGACCGGCATCGCCATGGGCATGAAGGACGCGGGGTCCGGCATGCTGGAGATGGTGTCGGAATGGCTGCCCGACCATAACGCCGAGTTCGCCATGCTGCGCCGGGTGATCGAGGCCTGCGGCCGCCCCGCGGTCTTTACTCTGACGCAACGGCATGCGCGCCCGGAAGTGTGGCGCGACCTGCTGGCGGGCGCCGACAAGGCGAACGCCGACGGGCTGTCGATCCGCCCGGTGTTCGCCCCGCGCGCCATCGGCGTGCTGCTGGGCCTGACGGGCAGCCAGAATCCGTTCGCCGGCTGCCGCACCTATCGCAGCATCGCGCATCTGCCGCTGGCGCAGCGTGTGGCCGAGATGCGCCGCCCGGAGGTGAAGGCGGCGATCCTGAGCGAGGACCCGAAAGAGGGAAACACCTTCCCGCTGTTTCACCGCCTGTCGTTCGAATACATGTTCCGCTTCGGCAACCCGCCGAACTATCTGCCGAAGAAGGAAGACGGTTTCGCGGCCGAGGCAGCGCGGCGCGGCTGCACGCCCGAGGAGATCGCGTACGACGCGCTGCTGGAGGAAGACGGCAACGCGTTCATCTATCTGACGCTGTCGAACTATGCGTATGGCGACCTGTCGATGTCGGAGACGCTGCTGAGCAACCGCAACACGATCATGGGGCTGGGCGATGGCGGGGCGCATGTGGCGTTCATCCTGGACGCCGGCTACCAGACCTGGCTGCTGACGCATTGGGGGCGGGAGAAGAAGCGCTTCGACATTCCCGAACTGGTCCGGCGCCTGACCTCGGACACGGCGCGGGCGGCGGGGCTGTTCGATCGCGGCGTGGTGGCGCCGGGGATGAAGGCGGACCTGAACGTGATCGATTGGGACCGGCTGGGTGCCGGGACGCCGTATGTGGTGAACGACCTGCCGGCGGGCGGGAAGCGGTTGCTGCAGAAGGTGCGCGGCTACGACGCGACGGTGGTCTCGGGCCTGGTGACGTTCCGTGGCGGCGAGGCGACGGGTGTGCTGCCCGGCCGGCTGGTGCGGGGCCCCCAGGCGGCCCTGGCGTAGGGGCATCAAGGGGGGGGCTGCCGCTGGGCCGCCCCCCGTTGTGTCAGACCAGCGAGCCCGGGTTCCGCAGATAGGTTTCCTTGATCGCATCGGCGGCCCAGCATGCCAGCATCCCGATCGTCTCGGTCGGTCCGTTCGCCGGCTGCTGCGGGAACGCGCTGCCGCCGACCACGAACAGGTTCGGCACGTCCCACGACTGCATATACTTGTTGACCACGCTGGTCGACGGATCGTCGCCCATCACCGCGCCACCGACATTGTGGGTGCTCTGGTATCCCACCATGCTGAAATGCGTACCCTTCCCCTTGCCCCCCAGCCCTGATCCGTTCATCGCGCGCCCGATCCCGGCCACGCGTTCGGTCATGAAGTTCATCATGCGCAGCTCGTTGTCGTTCCAGTCGAACGTCATGCGCAGCAGGGGCAGCCCGAACGCGTCCTTGTACGTCGGGTCCAGGTCAAGGTAGTTGTGGCGATAGCTCAGGCAGGTCGCGTGTATATGCATCGTGATGTTGCGGCGGTAATGATGCGCCACCGCCTTCTTCCACGCCGCCCCCCAGCGCGGCGTGCCGGGCGGGACGATCTTGCCCTTGATCGGCGCCGCCCCGCGCGCCGCGACATCGACATACGCGCCGCCGATGAAGCCCAGCGGGCCGCGATCGATGATGTCGCCGTTCAGCTCGTCGATCGATGTGTTGACCATCCCGCCGCCGAAGAACGGGTTGAACTCCCGGTCGTCGAAGAACACGTTCACCGACCCGCCCTGCTGATACGCATAGTTGCGTCCGACGACACCCTTGCCGGTGCGCGGATCGTACGGCGTGCCGATGCCCGACAGCAGCAGCAGCCGCACATTGCTGAAGCAATACGCGCCCAGGATCACGATGCTGGCCGGCTGCTCGATCTCGTTGCCGCGCGCATCGATATACGTCACCCCGGTGGCCTTCCGGCCGGTGGAGTCGGTGTTCACGCGCAGCACCGTGCACAGCGCCCGCAGCTCGAAATTGGGCTGGCGGGCAAGCGCGGGCAGGACGGCGACCAGGGGATTGGCCTTGGCGCCCTGGGCGCAGACATGGCTGGAACAGAAGCCGCCATGTGCGCATTCCAGCATCTGCTGGCGATACAGGTTGCGGAAATCCTGCGTCATCGCCGCGGTCGGGCCCTGGAACGGGACATAGCCGAGTGCGGCCGCGGCGTCGGCGAACAGGCTGCCTTCGTGGGTGCGCTGCGTCGGCGGGTTGGGATATTCGCGGGATCGCGGCCCTTCATGCGGGTTGCCGCCTGGCTGGATCTCGCCGTTCAGGTTGCCGGCCTTGCCACCGATGCCGAAGATGTTCTCGAACTGGTCGTAATAGGGTTCGACCTCGTCCCAGGTCAGGCCCCAGTCCTGCAGGGTGCAGTCCTCGGGGATGAAGGACTTGCCATAGCGCTCCTGGATGCGGGAGCGCATCGCGAAATCATGCGGCAGGAAGCGGCGTGCATTGCCGCCCCAATGCGCGGATGTGCCGCCCACCATCTCGCCTGGCTTGAACGCCCCCATCTCCCGCATCGGCAGCGCGGTCTGCCCGCCATCGTTGCGGAACGTCAGCGTGTCGCGCGCCAGGTTCTGGAAGATGTCGCTGTGGCGGTCGAACTTCAGCTCGTCGTAGACATCGGGCTTGTGGAAATCGGTGTTCACGTCGATCGCGCGCCCGCGCTCCAGGCAGACGACGCTCAGCCCGGCGCTGACCAGCTCCATCGACATGATCGACCCGACCACGCCGCTGCCCACCACGACGACATCGACGGGTTTCAGTTTCCTGGCCGACATCTCAATGCTCCCCGCCGGGTGTGACGATCACGTGTTTCGGGAAGCCTTCCGCGTCGACGGCCACCTGGCCGGTCTGCACATCCAGGACGCTGACCGGTTCGGCGTGGTATGGCGCGCTGGTGTTGATCAGGTGGCGGTACTGGCCGGATGGCACGCCGGGGAAGCCCAGCAGCTTCCAGCCGACCTTGTCGCGATTGCCGCCATACAGCGGATCCGAGAAATAGCCTTCCTCGGTATTGCGCCACAGCAGGTCGAAGAAGAACTTCGACGACATCGAGGGCAGCGCGACCTCGTCCTTCTCCAGCTGCTCCAGCAGGGCCAGCTGTGCTGCGGCCGCCATTTGCGCGAACGGGCGGCCGAACGCCGTGCGGCAGTGCTGGTCGATCTCGCGGATCGCGATGCGATAGACCTCTTGGGGGGTGAAGCGGGATTGGTAGCCCTGTTGCGGCGTGCCCTCCATCCACGGCCCGCTGCGATACTGGCGGCCATGCACGCCCCAGGTGCCGGCCAGCTGGCGGTCGATATAGACCACCACGCCGGCATCGCGCGCGCCGGGGCCCAGGTCATCGGTGGGGATCAGGTGTTCGACGGCGGCCGCCAGGAACTGGATTTCCGGTTCCAGCAGATAGAGATAGGAACCCAGGGTCGGGTTGTCGTTCACGGTGGTCTCCTCTGTCCCCTCCTTGCGGGTTTATTATGACACCGGGCGTTGTCAAGCTTTCCGCAAGCGGAACAAACGGGCCCAAGGCGGCGCGCATGCACGCCCGGGCGCGGCGCGCATGGACGCCCGGGGGGCGATCATCATCCCGCCTTCCCCCGCCACCCGGCGCGCCCTATGGTCCGCGCCCCACCGACCCGTCACGAGGCAACCATGGCCATCACCGCCGCCAGCTGGGACCCCGCCCAGTATCTTCGCTTCGCCGGAGAGCGCCTGCGTCCCGCGATCGACCTGATGGGCCGGGTGCCGCTGGCCAGCCCCGCCCGCGTGGTCGATCTGGGCTGCGGGGCGGGCAACGTGACCGCCATCCTGAAGCAGCGCTTTCCCGATGCCGATGTGGCCGGTGTGGACGGGTCCGAGGAGATGCTGGCCAAGGCGCGCACCGCCGCCCCCGGCTGCCGGTTCGACGTTGCCGACTTCGCCACCTGGACGCCGGCGGACAAGCCCGACCTGATCTACTCCAACGCCGCGCTGCACTGGGCGTCGGGGCACGAGACCCTGTTCCCCCGGCTGCTGACCCTGCTCGCCCCGGGCGGGGTGCTGGCGGTCCAGATGCCGGCCATGCACGACGAACCGTTGCGCCGTCTGCAGAACGAGGTTGCGCAGACCGGCCCCTGGGCCAGCCACCTGGCCGATGCCGGGTTCGCCCGCGGGCTGTTGCCGGTGGGCGGCTATTACGACCTGCTGCGCCCGCTGGTGGCGGATCTGGACATGTGGGAAACCATCTACCTGCACGTGCTGCAGGGGCCGGACGCGGTCACCGAATGGGCCGCCGGCAGCAGCCTGCGCCCGTTCCTGGACAAGCTGCCGGCGGGGTTGCGCGAGGCATATCGCGCCGCCTATTCGGAAGCGCTGCGCCCGTTCTATCCCAGGCGGGCCGATGGCTCGACGCTGCTGCCGTTCCGCCGCCTGTTCATCATGGCGACGGCC
>CAYZKM010000014.1:0-27339 GCA_964478525.1 uncultured Bifidobacterium sp. | reverse complement strand
GGTGATCTCTCGCGCAGCCAACGCACCAGATTGCGCGTTCTGCAACGTAACGCGAGGTCCGGTTCCGGGGATCACCGGCGACATGATTGGTGTTGCGGACTTGGCTGTTGTCGCAGCAGGGGGCGTAACCGTGACCGTCGCTGAGGTGCTATTTCCACTGGTACTGCTGTTGGAGGTGGAACTCGTAGACGCCGTCGCCTTGGCTGCAGCCACGTTGTATTGATAGCCATCGGCGAAATTCAGGTATTCAACGCTGTCCAGGTTGATCACGGCGCCCGGCGTATGGGTGTCCTGGACGTTCAGCGTGCCGTCGCCGGCGGCCGAGATCTGGAACCATGACGACGTGCCCCAGGTGAATATTGCGGTGTCGGTGCCACCGGACCCGACCACGTAGCGTGTGGCATTAGTGACCTGGAATGTGTCGTTCAAGGATGTACCGATAAGATAGGCGCTACCTGCTGACGGTGTGCTGACGACCGGTGTCGATACAACCTGATCGGCGACGGAATAGGTTACGCCATCCGAAAATCTGATCCCCTCGACATTCACCAGATGAACGGCTGTCGTTGCGCTTTCCTTGTCATGGACGTCAAAGCCTCCGCCCGCTGACGCTGAAACCACAAAGCGAGATCGTGAACCCCAACCGAACAACGCGACATCGTATCCATTCGCACCGTCGATAACGGAGGTAGAAGGGCTGGCCGTTAACAAATCATCAAGAGATGTGCCCTTTAGTGTTGTCGACTTAAGGACATTGACAGTACCGGACGGTCCCGACAACAGGCCCTCGGTGACATAGTATGCCGTCGTGTCGGGAAACAGCAGGATTTCGACATCCAGAAGATTGATTGATCTCGTGGGATAGGTCGAGTCTTGAACATTGATGCCGCCATTCAAAGCGGGACTGATTATGATGCTGCTGTAGGTGCCCCAACTGAACCAAGCCACATCGATGCCGGCGCTGCCCACGACGCTTGTCACGAGAGAGATGGGACCATACGTCGTCTGGCCCGACTTGTCAGACGTTACAGTCCGAACAGTGGGGCGGCGAGAGGCATTCTCAGAAATTTGGAAAATCATCTTGACCTGTTCAGTATATCGTTCTTGGAACTACGTCACGCAACGGGTCGCGAATCTCGCAACACGACGTCGCGTCATAAGTTCATGGGACTACGAGGTGCTACGTCCGCCCGGCCATTCCTTTTGTCGTATCGTGGTGTGACAGCTCGGATCGAGCCCGTCCTGCTTCACCTGACTGTGAACGAAGGCACCGTTATATTCGCAACGGACCTGTGCCAAGCATATTATGGTTTCAAACGTTCCAAAAATTTGCGGTATGTTAAAAGAAGATTTTATAATATTTCATTCTGATGGTGCGACGTATTACCTGGACGCAAATTAGGCAGCGTCGGCAGGATTCGATATGAATTGATCGCTATTCATCCGGAGCAGGCAGAATGAGCAGGATTGGTATTGCAATTTCCGGCGGACCTGGGCCATCCGAGATCGTGGATCTCGTCGTTTTGGCTGAGAGTTTGGGTTACGAGTCGGCTTGGGTAGCCGAAGGCCATGGTGGGGATCAATTCGCGATCCTGGCGGCATGCGCGATGAAGACCTCCCGGATACGCCTTGGAACCGCGATCAGCAGTGTCTATGTCCGAACGGCACCAACGATCGCCATGGCTGCATCCTCGATAGCCGAACTGTCCAATGGTCGCTTTGTCCTGGGCTTGGGATCGAGCCACAAGGCGCAGGTGGAGCCCGAGCATGGCGTGGCCTATTCCAAGCCGCTGACACGCACGCGGGAAACGGTCGATTTCGTCAGGGCTCTGCTTCACGACGGTCAGGCGGGGATCGATGGAGTCACTGTCCGGATCAAGAACTTCGATCTTTGGTACACCCCGCGATATCGGCGCATACCTGTCTATCTCTCGGCCGTATTTCCGAAGGGTATAGCGCTTTGCGGCGAGGTAGCTGACGGCATCATCCTGACGCGTAGCACACTCCGTACCGCAATGCAGGTCCGCGACCAACTGCGGGAAGCCGCACGTCTAGCCGCCCGAGATCTCACGACGATCGAGATTACGACGCTGCTGCCGACATCCGTGGCTGATACCCGTGAATCTGCTCTCGCCGCTCTCCGACCTGGTTTGGCTTTCTACGCCGGTTTCTTCCCCCGCTATAACACGCTGATGGCGGAGCACGGGTTTTCAGCAGAGGCAGAAGCAATTGCGACAGCCTGGGCGCAAGGCGACCGCCGTCGTGCGGAACAGGCGGTCAGCGATGCCATGATCGACGCCACCAGCATCGCGGGCACGTCGGCCCAATGCCGCGACAGAGTGGAGGCATATCGGCAGTCAGGCATCGATGTCCCGATTCTGAGCCCGTATGCCCGAGGACCCGGTGCGGCAGGTAGGTTTGAAGCAGCGATCAGAGCCTGTGCGCCAAATACCTGAGGGTTTTCCCAGCCTATTGACGCGATGGCCGATCTGGCCAGAATCATAGACAACACGCAGCAAGGCGATAAGCGGACGACTATCGTGAGAAGATCGCTCGGGCCGTCTGCGACGTGATACGGCCAACGAATGAGAGGCAGGAGAGTATGTCTATCGAATCAGATATTGTCCCGCCGAGCGGATCAAATGACACCTTGCCGCTGAGTGGCATTACAGTTGTCGATCTTTCGCATGTCTACAATGGGCCATACGCCGCTTTCCTGATGGCGATGGCGGGCGCGAGGGTCATCAAGGTAGAACCTGGCGGAGGTGAGCATTTGCGGAGCCGTGGCGACATGGGCGGTGCCGCCATGCCATTCGCGATGTTGAATTCCAACAAACAGGCTGTGACGCTCAATCTGAAGTCGCCGAAGGGCCGCGCACTATTGCTCGAGATGGTCGAGCGGTCTGATATCCTGGTTGAGAACTTCGCGCCCGGAGTAACGGACCGTCTGGGCATTGGACCGTCGGTCCTGCTGCGGCACAATCCGCGGCTTATCTATGGCTCCAGCTCCGGGTACGGAAAATCAGGTCCCTATCGAGACTATCCCGCGATGGACCTGGTGATGCAGGCAATGTCCGGTGTGATGAGCGTCACCGGATTTCCGGATCAGCCGCCAGTCAAATCAGGAGCGGCACTCTGCGATTTCAGCGCTGGGGTGCATCTCTATGGCGCCATCATGACCGCCTTGTTCCAACGGGAACGAACTGGCAAGGGACGCGTCGTCGAAGTCACGATGCAGGATTCCATCTATGCCTCGCTGGCGTCCAACCTGGGTATGCTGCATGCTCGCGGCGAAGCCGCCCCATCGCGCACCGGAAATCGCCACGGTGGGCTCGGCATTGCCCCCTATAACGCCTATGCTACAAGCGATGGTTTCGTCGTGATCAATGCACCGGGCGACGCCCATTTTCGATCGATCCTGGATGTCATTGGCCGCTCCGATCTCAAAGATGACCCACGTTTTGTCACACGATCGGCACGCGTCGCGAACATGGACCAGGTGGATGCTCTGCTGGAAGAGTGGACGAGACAGCACAGCAAGAATGATGTCTCTGCCAGACTGCTCGCTGCGTCGGTGCCCTGCGCGCCAGTACGAGAATTGTCTGAAGTCGTTCAAGACCCAAATATGCACCACCGTGGCAGTCTGCAATGGGTCGATCATCCCGATCTCGGGCGTGTGGTCTTGCCACATTCACCCCTGCAGTTCGAAAATACACCACGCCTGCCCCTACAACCCAGCCCACGCCTCGGCCAGGACAACGTTGCAGTCTATGGCACGTGGCTTGGCCATACCGACGTTCAACTGGCGCAATGGACGGAAGAAGGGGTCATCTGACTCCCTGTCTTTGACGCACGAAGCCGATATCGGGATATAGAGCGATGCATGGCACAGAAGATCATGTTCAAGTCGGGTCGGGATACGACGAGTTTGCAACGACGTTTGCGGCATTCTCCTCGCGCTTGCAGGTATGTGATTTACCAGAGCCGGTCCTGAATGCCGCGCGGGTAAATTTGTTGGATACGCTGGCCTGTGCGTTCGCCGGTTATAGTGCACCCGGTGTGGTCGAGGTCAGCGCGCTTGCGCAGTCCTGGGGTGGTTTGCCACAGGCTGCGATATGGGGTTGCGGCATTCGCGTGCCGGCGCATCACGCAGCCTGGGTGAACGGTATGATGGCGCATGCGCGCGATTATGACGATACGCATGACGCGGCCATTCTGCACGCTGGCGTCTCGGTTGTTCCGGCAGCGATCGCTGCTGCTGAATTGCACCCGACAGCGACCGGGGCGGATCTGTTGGCGGGAATCGTCGCCGGCCTGGAATTGGTGTGCAGGCTGGGCGTTGCAACCACCATCGGTATCATAGACAGTGGTTTCATCTATACATCGTTGTTTGGCTATTTTGGCGCCACAGCAGCGGCGGCCCGGGTGCTAGGGCTCGACGCACGCCAGACCGTCAATGCGTTGGGCATTGCGTACAGCCAGGCGGCTGGTACTCATCAAGTCACGCGGGATGCCGCCCTGACCAAGCGTATGCAGCCCGGCTTTGCTGCCAAGGCCGCGCTGATGTCGGTTCAACTGGCGCAGCGTGAGATACGAGGAGCACAGAATACCTTCGACGGAATCGATGGGTTGTTCCGCACGTATTTGCGCGGCGGTTACGATCCTGATGTGTTGCGAGCGGACCTTGGCATCCGCTTTGAAATGGCGGGCCTGAGTTACAAGCCCTATCCGTGCTGTCGGTTCAATCATACGGCGATCGACGCGGCGCTTGCCATCGCGCGTGCTCCGGGGTTCGATCCTGCGCGGATCGATCGTATTGCTGTTGGTATCAACAAGCAGGCATTCGAGGCGGTGTGCACTCCGCCGGACATCCGGCTGCGACCGCAAACCATCGTGCAGGCACAGTTCAGCATTCCCTTCACTGTCGCGGCAGCGTTACTCGATCGTGGCGTTTCCCTGGGGCATTTTACCGATACCGGCGTCCGCCGGAATGATATCCTGGCGCTGGCCGCCAAGGTGGAGTGTCTGGTCGACGATGACATTGAACGCGACTGGTCCCGCAGCATTTCCCCTGCCAGGCTGCGCGTCATGGTCGGGAACGAAACGTTTGACCACCGAGTGGATCTTCCAACCGGCCATCCGCATGAGCCGATGACAGACCAGGCAACCGAAACCAAATTGCGTGACTGCCTATCCTTCAGCGGCATGAACTGGCCTGTCGATACAGCGTCCCGACTGCGCGACCTGATCGCGCGCGTTGAACGCCTGGACTCTGCGCGGGATATATCCACCATGCTGGTCCATCCCGCGCATCAACCTGCCTGAGCGAAATCTATCGCTCGCGGCTTTCGGCAGTTGCTATCAATCTTTCAGCCAACCGCAGATGAGGGCGGTCCAGCATCTTGCCGTCCATCTTCAGCACGCCTGCAGTTCCGGCTGCGGCAAACGCCGCGATGACACGCCGAGCCCAATCAAGCTCGTCGGGGGAGGGGGTGAAGACGGTGTTGACGATCTCGACATGCTTGGGATGGATCACCGCCTTCGATGTGAAGCCATATTGCTTGGCCTCGCGCGCATCCGATTCCAGGCCCGCGAGGTCGTCAATGTCCACATGCACGGTATCGATTGCAACGACGCCAGCGGCGGCCGCGGCAACCAAGCATAGGTCGCGAGCCAGGCGAAATGGCGACAGCCACTGACCATTGACGCGATTGGTCGAGGCACCGATCGAGGCAGACAGATCTTCGGCCCCCCACATCAACCCGTACAAGCGCGGCCCGGCATCGGCATAGCTGCCAAGGCCGAACAGGGAACTTGCCGTTTCAGTCGCGATGCCCATGATTTTCGTGCAGCCAACTTCGATGCCAGCGGCCGCTTCGAATGCGTCCAGCCACAACGATACCTGCCTTACCTGCTCGGCATTCGCACATTTGGGCAAGGTGATACCATCGGGACGGGCAGGCATCACCGCGGCAAGGTCGAGCAGCGTCAGCCCGGTATCGAGTGCGTTGACGCGCACGTACCGCTTCTGCCTTCCCCGCGGTGCAGCAAGCATGTTGGCGGTGATCTTGCGTGCGGCAGGCTTGTTGGCGAGCGCGACGCTGTCTTCCAGGTCAATGATCAGTCCGTCCGCAGGACCTTCCGCCGCACGAACGAACTTCCGGTCGCTGTCACCCGGAACGAACAGGATCGAGCGCATCAGTGTATCGCCTTGCTTGGCATAGCCATCTTCAATTCTCCCGTCTTGGAATCAGTCTACTTCTGCAGCCAGACGTCCTCCATTCGCCAGCCGTTGAAGATACTGTTGACCATGATGGTCATGTTCTTCACCTCCGGACGCCAGCACGTGCCACCACGCAGGTAGTAGATCATCGGACGCACTGCATCACGAGTCAGTTTGCGATCGATCTCCCAGGCAATCAGCTTTCGCTTGGCCTGGTCGCGTTCGGCGGACTGCTTCGCGATCAAGGCATCGACCTCCTTGTTGCAATAGTCCATGTAGGTCCGTGAACCGCAGGCGTAGTTCTCGGGATAGTTCTGGTCGGGATCATCAACACCATTGCCCACCTGGCTCAATGCCATCTGGTATTCACGGCGGATCAGCTTCGGCACCCACAGCGCCGTTTCCACGATATCCAGGTCGGCATCAATGTAGATCTCCTTCAGTTGGCTGATCAGGATGATCGCCGAGTCGCGATAGGTAGGGATGTTGCGCGTCGACAGCTTCAGTTTCAGCCGTTTGTCCGGGCCGTAGCCTCGTGCGGACATGATGGCTTGCGCATTCCGGCGGCTTTTTGCGACATCGGGATCATAGCCAGGCAGTTCTCTCAGCATCTCCTCCGGCATGCCCCAACGCCCCTCCGGCTGAGGCTGCATCGCCGCACCGATGTCGCCTTGTCCCTGCGTTTGAATATCCACAAACGCCTTGCGATCCAGGGTCATGGCGACCGCCCGCCGGACCTCGAGGTCATCGAACGGTGCCACTGGATTCATCAACACATTCGCAGCCACGTTCATCGGTGAGATATCACATACCGCTTCCGGCATCTGCTTCTTCACGTCGGCTACCAGAGGGACAGTCAGCTCATAGGGGAAGATCATGTCGAACTTGCCGGCCACGAAAGCCAGGATCGCGGTGGAGCGATTGGGGATGATCGTATATTCGATCCCGTCCAGATAAGGCAGATTGGGTTTCCAGTAGTGCGGGTTCCGCGCGACCTTGATGCCTTGGTTTCCCTTGTATTCTACAAATTTGAAGGGACCCGTTCCGACGGGGGCTTGCCGCATCTCCCTGGGCGAGACATGGCACGGGTAGACCGGTGTCAGACCAGACGCCAGCAGGGCCATCAAACCCGGCTGTGGTGCCGTCAAATTGAACACCGCCTCCTGCGGGCCATTTACCGTGACACTCTGTACGTTCGAGTACCAGCCTTTACGGAAATTGACCTTGAAGTTCTCCTTCGCGGTCCCGGCTAACAGATCCCAGGTGCATTTGACATCGGCAGACGTAAAAGGCTTGCCGTCATGCCAGGTCACATCGGAGCGCAGTGTGAAGGTCAGTGTCTTGCCGTCCTCGCTCCATTTCCAGGACGTTGCGAGTTCCGGAACGATATTGTCCAAGCTGTTCTGCCGGACATGCTGGTCGAACACCACCAGGTTGTTGAACACGCCCATCATGGGAAGGATTACCGAAATGGTGCCTTCCTCATGAATCGACATGCTGCTTGGGCTGTCGCGATGCGTGATGCGCAGGATGCCGCCCTGCTGCTGGGCGGACGTGCCGTGCACCACCAGGCCTAGAAGCGCGCCGACAACGGCGAGTAGTTTGCGCATCGTTACCTCCCACACGCGAATCTTCAGATTCTTCTGTGGGATACGGTGCGCGATCTGCGTCGAAAGTCAACGCAGGCCGAACAATCTACCGCGCTTGCTCCCGCAGGCGGAACTTCTGCACCTTGCCGCTGGGTGTGCGTGGCAATTCCGGCGTGATTTCCAAGCGTTCCGGGATGTATTGCCGAGCCATCTGTTGGTTCGAGAGGTAGGCTATCATTTCGGACAAGGTCAGGGATGCGCCTTCGCGCAGGCGTACGAATGCGCAGGCGCGCTCGCCCAAGCGAGGATCCGGGTAACCGACGATCGCGACTTCGGCGATGGCGGGATGGCGGAATAGCAGGTTTTCCACCTCCACCACGGGGATGTTCTCGCCGCCGCGAATTATGATGTCCTTGGAACGACCAGCAATCCTGATGTATCCATCGGCGTCCATATACGCCAGGTCGCCGGTGTCGAACCAACCGTCCGGGTCGGTGGCATCCAACTCGGGCCGCTTCAGATAGCCGACAAAGTTGGAGCAGCCGCGCACCTGCAACTGCCCGGGCTCACCAACGGACACCGGGCGACCGTCGGCATCGATCACTCGCAGTTCCATGCCGGGCAACGGACAACCGTCGGTGGAGGTTGCTTTTTCCTCGCCGTCGTCGGGGTGCGTGGTGGTAACGGCGCCATTCTCCGACATGCCCCAGGCGGAGATGATCGCCGCGCCGAGCGCTTTTCGTGCCTTACTGACCAGAGCGCGGGGGATGGGCGCGCCGGCCGACACGAAAATCCGTAAAGTTGGTGTGTCGGTGTCGTGAGTGGTTGCATATTCGGTCAGATCGTTCAGGAACGGGGTTGCACCCATTGTGAAGGTGGCTCTTTCATCACGGATCTGGCGAGCCATTTCCTCCGCAACGAAAATATCCTGCAGCACTGCGGTGCCGCCCAGCATGATCGGCAGGACAACGCCGTACATGAAGCCCAGCTGATGGGCCAGCGGAGACGGCATGTGGATGACATCGTCGACGCCGAGGCCCAGCCGAGCGGCGAATGGTGCAAGGTTGGACAGCATGGTGTTGGACGTATGCATCACGCCTTTCGGCTCGCCTGTGGTGCCACTTGTATACAGCAACTGGATCACGTCGTCCGGCGACAGGCTGGTTCCTGGCAGTGTTGTCAGATCGGGATTGCCTGCCGATGGTTTCAATAATGTGGAGAATGCATCGGGGCCCTCGCCGCCCACCACGAACACATGATGCAGGGTAGGCAGACGTTCGCGTACGCGCGCCGCCATGGCCGGATAGTCGAATCCTCGGAAGCGCGCCGGTACGACCAGCACCTTGCTTTCGGCCAGGCCAAGCATGAAGGTGAGTTCACGGTCACGGAAGATGACCATCAGGGGGTTGCTGATTGCGCCAAGTTTCAAGCACGCCAGGTGCAGGACGGTGAATTCCCACCAATTCGGCAACTGGAATGAAACCACATCGCCACGCCCTACGCCACACTCGCGCAATGACAGCGCAAGCAGGTCCGACAGGTGATCCAGCTCGTGGTAGGACAGTCTTGTCTCCCGACCGGTTTCGGACTGCCTGGCCACAACAGCGATGCGATCAGGCGTACGAGCAACCGCCCGAGCCAAATGATCCAGCAGCGTCTCATCCCGCCAATATCCGGATTCGCGCATGGCCGGGCGTCGCATTCTTATCCGATCCGCAGTCGTGCTCATGCGTCGTCTCCCTTGCAGTCTGCTATTGCTTGCGTGATGCGTATTGGACGGCGATCTTGCCAGCGCGTTCACGTGCGACGATCAGCTTCATGATCTGTGCGGTGCCGTCGCCGATTTCCAAACCCATGACATCGCGCAGACGCTGCTGATGTGGCAGATCCAGCGACCAACCGTAATGGCCATGGGTCAGCAGGCATTGGTGGATGACATCGACTGCCGTTTTTGGTCCCAGCCATTTGCACATCGCGGCTTCGGCGGTATACGGCGCCTGCTCATCGCGAAGTCGCAGCGTGTGGTAACAAAGCTGACGAACCGCGGCCAGCATCCCCTCGGCCTCGGCCAGAGGGAACGTTACACCTTGGTACTGCGCAATCGGTGCGCCGAACGCGTTGCGTTCCCCAACATAAGCCCAGCTTTCATCCAACGAAGCCTGCGCACTCGCCACGCATTGCAGCCCTATCAGCGCTCGGCTGTAGTCGAACCCTTGCATCACCTGCAGGAAGCCCATCCCCTCGTCTGCGATGCGATTGCCAACCGGGATGCGTACGTCATCGAAGAAGATCGACCCGCGCCCGATCGCATGGCTGCCCAGGTCGTTGAACCGCGTCGTGCTGATACCTGGTATATCCATCGGCACCAGGAATGCCGAGATGCCGCGCGCGCCACTGTCAGCCGGTCCCGTCCGGGCAAAGACCACCGCGACGTCTGCCTGATCCGCCATGCTGATCGAGGATTTTTCGCCGTTCAACACATAGGAATTGCCATCGCGACGCGCCGACAGCATCAGGTTGGCCGCATCCGATCCGCCACGCGGCTCGGTCAGGGCAATGCAGAACAAGGCATCACCTGAAACGATCCGGGGTATCCATCGGCCGGCCAGGTCAGGCGACGCGTGACGTGCGATGATCTGCCCGTTCAGCGATGCCAGCAGCGGGATATATGCGACATTCAAGTCCGCATATCCCACTGCCTCCATCGCGATACCCGCGGTTACTGCAGGCTCACCCAGACCACCGTATCGTGCCGGCAGATCGGCACCGATCAAGCCCAGCGCGCCCATCTCTCGAACCAGACCGCGATCGATACACGCGTCACGCTCCCGCGTCATATAGCCCGGGGCGATCTTCTCGCGTGCAAAGCGGCGTGCGACATCCTGGAAGGCGCGTTGATCTTCGGTCAGGGTTCCGGTCATGTCAGCGCCTACATCTGATGCTTGCGGAAATCCGGCTTGCGCTTTTCGTTGAAGGCACGGACGCCTTCCTTGGACTCCTCGCTCGCGTAGTACATCGTCAGCGCCTGCATGCCCAGACCGCCGATGCCGCGGATGCTGTCGGTGGCGGCGTTGAAGCTGCGCTTGGCGATGGCGATCGCGGTTGGGCTGCGTTCCATGATTTCGGAACACCAGCGGGCGACTTCGGTATCCAGCTGATCATGCGGCACGACGCAGTTCACCAGGCCCATCGCCATTGCCTCGGCGGCCGAGTAACGCCGGCACAGATACCAGATCTCGCGCGCTTTCTTCTCTCCGACGATACGCGCCAGATAAGCAGTGCCGAAACCCGGATCCACGGACCCGACTTTCGGGCCAACCTGTCCAAACTGCGCCTTTTCCGACGCGATCGTCAGGTCGCACAGCGTTGCCAGCACATTGCCACCCCCGATGGCATAGCCCTGGACGCGGGCAATCACCGGCTTGGGTACTTCGCGGATGATCGATTGCAGTTCCTCCACCGGCAATCCGATCAGGCCACGGCCATCATATTGTCCATCGTGCGCGGATTGGTCGCCACCTGTGCAGAAGGCACGATCGCCACTGCCGGTCAGGACGATCACGCCCACGGACTTGTCCCAACCCGCGCGGTTGAAGGCGTGGATCAGTTCCTCGCAGGTCTGGCCACGGAACGCGTTCATCACCTGCGGGCGGTTGATGGTGATCGTGGCGATACCGTTGGTAACGTCAAACAGAATGTCTTCGTATTGCATGTGTTGGTCCTCCGATTAGCCGGCCATGGTCAGGCCACCGGACACGCTCAGCACCTGTCCGGTGATGAAGGCAGCATCGTCGCTGGAAAAGAACAGGATTGCACCAGGCGCGACATCCTCGGGCTCGCCGATCCGTCCCATCGGCACGGCGCGTCGGAACGCGTCCTCCAACTTGTCGGGGTTGCCCGCGCCCTTCTTATATTCGGCAAACAGAGCAGTGTTGGTCGCACCGGGGCAGACCACGTTGATGGTGATGCCATGGCGCGCATGCTCTCGTGCCAGGGTCTTGGAAAATCCCAACAGCCCCGCCTTGCACGCCGCATAGACAGCCTCGCCCGACGATCCCACGCGGGCAGCATCGGATGCGATGTTGACGATACGACCATGCCGGCGCGCCAGCATGCCGGGCAGCACCGCATGGTGCATGTTCAGGGCGCCAACCAGGTTGATGGCGATCAGCTTCTGCCACTCGGACGGCGTGCTGTCCTTGAACAGGCGGAAGACATCCCAACCGGCATTGTTCACAAGGATACCAATCGGACCCAGCGTTGCCTCGGCTTCCGCCACCGTTCGTACCACGGCGTCGTGGTCGGTGATGTCGCAGCCGAAGGCGTGCGCGGTGCCGCCTGCCGCGATGATGCGCGCAGCGGTCGCCTCGGCCGCTGCAAGATCGATGTCGAAGACCGCGACTTTCGCGCCGTCCTGGGCGAAGCGCAGGCACGTTGCGCCGCCGATTCCGCCACCGCCGCCGGTGACGATGGCTATCTTGTCCGTCAGGCCACGCATGCCGTCTTCTCCTCTCGCAAGGCCGATACAACAATGGTATGCTATATCCCGAGATATATGACAAGGAGTTGACGGAATGGGCCTGGCCGATATCGCACAAGACCTGCCACAAGGTGCGGCATTGGACCTGGAAGCCCGGTTCGATGTCGCCAATAGATTGTTTTTACGGCTATATCAGGCATCCAACCTGATGCACAAAACCGGCACGCGCGCCGTCAGCGCGTTCGGCGCCACCACCCAGCAATGGGCCGTCCTGGGCGCGCTGTCCCGTCCGGCGGTGCGCGAGCCAGGCATGACCGTCAAGCAGTTGATGGCATTCCTGCTGGTCAGCCGGCAGAATCTGTCCGCAGTGCTCGATCGGCTGGAAACCGCCGGCCTGGTGCGGCGCACACGCAACCCCGGTGACGGACGCCTGCGCCATGTCCGCCTGACGCCCGAGGGGGATCGGACATGGACACGGATGCTGGGCAGTATCCGTTGTTACTATCAGGACGCGCTTGCCGGATTCACCACCGAAGAGTGCGTGCAACTGTTCCGGCTGCTCGACCGGTTGAAGGACAGCCTGTCCAGCCTGTCAGAACCGGATGATGCCTAAACGCCATACAGATGACAGGACACCATCCGCGCATCCACCAGTCGCAACGCCGGCTCCTCCGTCGCGCAGCGCGTCATCGCGCGCGGACAGCGCGGATGAAACCGGCAGCCGGACGGTGGATTCAACGGGCTCGGTACCTCGCCCTGCAGCACGATCTCCTCCCGCGCTTCATCCGGATGGCTCGGCAGCGACGCCGAGAACAGCGCCGCGGTATACGGGTGCTTGGGATCATGCGCGATGTCCATCGCATCGCCGCTCTCGACGATCCGCCCCAGATACATCACCACGATCCGGTGGCTCATGTGGGCGACCGCCGCCAGGTCGTGGGCGATGAAAAGATACGATACGCCCAGCCGATCCTGTAGATCAGCCAGCAGATTCAGGATTTGCGCCCGAATGGAAACATCAAGGGCCGAGACAGGTTCATCCAGCACGATCAGGCTTGGCGATACCGCAAGGGCGCGAGCGATGGCGATGCGCTGGCGCTGCCCGCCCGAGAATTCGTGGGGAAACAGATCCACCGACCGTGCCGGCAGCCCGACCAGATCCAGCAGCTCCAGCGCCCGCGCGCGCGCCGCCTGGGCGGATACCGTCTCGTTGGTAACCAATGGTTCTGCGATGATCGCGCCGATGCGCATCCGCGGATTCAACGATGCCATCGGGTCCTGGAACACGGCCTGCACCGACTTGCGGTAACGCCGGCGAGCCACGACGTCCATCGTCGCCAGGTCGGTGCCATGGAATTTCATGCTGCCGTGGCTGGGTTCCTCCAGCCCCAGCACCAGCTTTGCTGTCGTGGTCTTGCCACAACCGGATTCACCGACCACGCCCAGCGTCCGTCCGGCCTCGATCGAGAACGAGATCCCATCCACCGCGCGCACGACCCCGCGCGTGCCGCCGAAGATGCCCCGTCGTGCCTGGAAATGCTTGCTGACATCGACGGCTTCCAGAACGATCATCACGCGGCTCCCGTCGGCGCCAGCCAGCATCGCGCGACGCGCCCGGGCTCCGGGGCGAATGCCGGCGGGGCCTCCTGACGGCAACGGTCGAAAGCCTTCGGACATCGTGCGGCGAAGGCGCAGCCGTTCGGCAGGGACGACATGTCGGGCGGCTGCCCGTCGATGGCCGCCAGCCGCGTCCGCTCCCGGCTCATGCGCGGGATCGAGTTCAGCAGCGCTTCGGTATACGGATGATATGGCGTATCGAATACGCGCGACACCGGGCCGGATTCCACGACTCGGCCCGCGTACATCACCGCCAGCAGATTGCACATCTTCGCAACGATACCGAGATTATGCGTGATGAATATCAGGCCCAGCCCGTGTTCGGCCTGCAGGTCCCGCAGCAGGTTCAGGTACTGTGCCTGAATCGTCAGGTCCAGGCTGGTCGTCGGTTCATCGGCGATCAGCAGCCGGGGATCACAGGAAATGCCGATCGCGCCGACGATCCGCTGGCGCATGCCGCCCGACATCTCGTGCGGGTATTGGCCGACCCGTGTCTCGGCCGCCGGAATGCGCACCGCCTTCAACAGATCGACCGCACGCCGCCAGGCCTCTTTCCGGCTCAGCCTGTTGTGCAGGCGCAGCGGTTCGCTGACCTGGTTGCCGATCGTGAACAGCGGATTCAGCGAAGCCATCGGGTCCTGCAGGATCATCGCGATCTTCTTGCCACGAATCTGGCGCATCTCCTCCTCGGACTTGGCGACCAGATCCTCCCCGTCCAGCAGCATCTGCCCGCTGACGATCCGCGCCGCCTGCGGCAAGACCCGCACCATCGTCAGCGCCAGCGTGCTTTTGCCCGACCCGGACTCCCCGACGATGCCCAGCGTGTCGTGCGCGCGCAGCGTCAACGACACATCGTCGACCGCGCGCACCACGCGTGTGCCCTGTGACGAGACATAGTGGGTCGACACATTTCGCAGCTCCAGCAACGGCGCCGCAGAGCCTGTGTCAGAGCTGACGCAGCTGGGGGTCGAGCTTGACACGAAGCCAGTCTCCCAAAAGATTCGAAGCAAGAACAAGAAGCGCGATGCAGGTGCCCGGCATCACCGTCAGCCACCAGTATCCGACCATCAGGCCCTGCTTGCCGTCCGACAGCATCACGCCCCAGGCCGGTTTTGGCGGCGGCACGCCAACACCCAGGAACGACAGAGATGCCTCGGCCACGATCACCACGCCCAGCATCAGCGTGGCCAGAACGATCGCCGAGTTCACCACATTCGGCAGGATATGCCGTTTCATGATTGCCCATTTGGAACAGCCGGCGACAACGGCCAGCCGGACGAACTCCCGCTCTTTTACCGACAGAACCTCGCCGCGCACGATCCGCGCATACCGCGTCCAATAAACCGCCCCCAAAATAATCACGATGTTCATCTCGCTCGGCCCCACGATCACCGACAGGAAAATCGCGAAGGTCAGCGCTGGCAGGGCCAGCCACGTATCCACAATCCGCATGACGAGCTGATCGACCCAGCCACCCAGATAGCCCGACAGGATTCCCAGCGTCGTGCCGACCACGCCCGCGAAGATCACCGCGGTGAAGCCGACCACCAGCGAGACCCGCGCACCGAAGATCAGCCGCGACAGCACATCCCGCCCCAGATGGTCGGTGCCGAAGATATGCGCCAGGCTGCCGCCCTCCTGCCAGAACGGCGGACGGAAGCGGTCGGCCAGGTTGCCGAATTGCGGATCGTGCGGTGCCAGGAAGTCGGCGAACACCGCCACCACGATGATCACCGCCAGGATGGCGACAGGAAAGATCGGGAAACCACGCAGATGGGACCACCAGCCTTGCCCCGGACGGGCACCGATGTCGGCCGTTGCGCTCATGGCCGCTACGCCTCCATCCGGATGCGGGGATCGATCACGGCATAGATGATGTCGATGACAAGGTTGGTCACCACGATCATCGCACCGCCCATCACCACCACGCCCTGCACCACCGGAAAATCGCGGAAGCTGACGCCCTCGTACAGCAGCCGTCCGATCCCCGGCCAGGCGAACACGGTCTCCACCACCACCGCGACATTGATCATCTGGATCAGGTTGATCCCGGCCAGCGTCAGCACCGGAATCAACGCGTTTTTGAAGGCGTGCTTGGCGATCACCAGGGATTCCGGCAACCCCTTCAGGCGCGCCAGCTTGATGTATTCCGACCCCAGCACTTCCAGCATCGATGACCGGGTCATCCGCATATGCGCCGCGGCGAAGTACCAGCCCAGCGCGAAAGACGGCATCAGCAAATGGGAAATCCCGCCGGTGCCCGATGACGGCAGCCATTGCAGATAGACCGAGAAGAACAGGATCATCAGCAATCCGACCAGGAACGACGGCACCGACAGTCCCAGCAGGGCGAAGACCTTCCCGGCGTTGTCCCAGAATCGTCCCACCCGCACCGATGCCAGGATGCCGGTGGGAATCCCCAGCACCAGCGAAAATCCCATCGCCACCACTGCCAGCATCAGGGAATTCGGCAGGCGCGCGAAATACAGGTCGAAGACCGGCGTCTGATAATAGAAGGATTCGCCCAGATCGCCGCGCAACAGGCTGGTGATGAACAGCAGGTACTGTTCCCAGATCGGCCGGTCCAGCCCCAGCCTTTGCTGCACTTCGGCGATGTCGTCGGCGCTCGCGCCCGGTTCCGTCAGCAGGCTCGTGGGGTCGCCGGTCAGGCGGATGAACAGGAAGATCGTCAACGACAGCAGTATCAGCGACAGCAGGGAATAGCCCGCGCGCTTCAGGATAAAGTGTCTCACGAGACCTCCCCGCATTTTCTGGCCGGCATGGTGGCGTCGGCACCGGACAGCTTCCGCCATTTCGCTGGCAGTGTCATGTCCCGGGCCGGTCGGCCGGTATGGCAGGGCAGATGTCCGGACGCGGGGTCAGGCTGGCTCGTACCGCAATACCGGCGGGTCGATGGTGATCACGCCACCGCCATCCGCGCGCACTGACAATACCAGCTGCGCGGGGCGAGGGGCGGGCAGGGCGTTGATCCGGTCTGCGAACTCGACCACCCGCGCCGGCCCGTCAACCGCAATGGGCAGCGCGCTGCCGGCCAGCGTCACCACCGGTCCCGACGATCCGCCCACCGCGTCCTCGGCCGAACCGGGCATGCGCAGCTGCACGGCCGCATCCTGTCCGGCAGCGGCGGACAGGACCGTCCAGGCCGAGCCGTCGCCGGTCGCGACACGGCCGGTGGAGGATGCGCGCAGGCCCAGCACGGCGCGCCCGCGGCGGACCGAAACCGCCAGCCACACCGGGCCCGCCGGCAGCGTGACGGCGGGCGAGAACGTCACCGGAACCGCCTGGGGTTTTGCCGATGCCAGGCGCACCGGCGCGCTGTCATCCAGATGCCGGGATGGCAGCCCGCCGGCGTCTTCCCACAGGCTGGCAACGATCTCGGCCGGGGTCTCGACCGCGCCCATCAGCAGGTCGGCGCCGGTGATCACCGATGCGGTGTCCAGCAGGATATACGCCGCCGCCAGGGTGGCGGGCACCACCGCAACGCCCTGCGTCGCGCCCGCGGCCACCCCGCCGCCGGCCGATGCTCCGGCGCGGCGCAGCGCCGCCGGCGTGGCGGCACCGGCCAGGCTGAGCCGCACTGTCGCCGACAGGGCGTGGATTCCGGATGGCAGGTCGATCGTCACTGTCTGCGCCTGCCCGGACCCGGAGGAGAAGCGCAGCACCTGCTTGTCGGCCGTATCGGAAAACCCGCTCCGCTCCAGCGTATATCCCAGATCGAAGGCGGTGATCGCGGCGGCGCAGGGGGTGTCGTCCTCCAGTATCAAGTCTACCAGCAGCGGGTTTGGCAGCGTCGGCTGTCCCAGCCGCGCGGCCTGCGCTGTCAAGGCGGCGGCCAGCCGAGGCCCCCAGGATGCGCTGTCCCGCACGACCGGCGCGCCGGACGCATCGGTATCGGGCGGCAGCGCGACTTCGCCCGCCGGATCGCCGACGATGGCGAAGGCGACATGTGGTTGTGCGGGCTCTGCGGCGACGGTGACCGCGTCGACCTCGCCCACGCTCAGCCCCATATCGGTCCCCGCTCGGCGGCGGCGCAGGATCAGTTGCGCATCGACCACATCGATGGGTGCGCCATTTGCCCCATGGGTCGCGACCGCGACGGGATCGTCGGACACCACCGGGCCGTCGAAGCGGAAGGCGGCGACGGCGTCCCCGCCCTGCGTCGTGTCCAGCCGCACCGCGGCGATCCGGCGCGCGACCGGCAGCCGCAGCACCAGGCCGTTGGACCCGCTGGACAGCGTGGCCGGTTCGGCGGCATCGGCGCCGGTCGCGTTGAACTGCATGGCGCTGAACGTTACGTCCATGACGGTGTCGGGCAGGATGGTGATGCGCTGCGCGGCCGAACCGGTCGGGATCGTCAGGCGCACCACGCGGCGATACCGGCGCGCCGGGCCGGGCGATGGCGTGACCAGCCCGGCGTTGTCGGCTTTGCTGCCCAGGGCCGATCGGGTGACGCGGGTCATGGTCAGGGCCTGATGATGCGGTTGTTGTTCAGCACCGTCACCCGGGTGTCGACGGCATCGACCCGCGTGGAGATACGCGTCGTGTCGGCTTGCAGGGTGGTGACCGAGCGTTGCAGCCCGGCCACCGTCGTCTGGTCGGCCTTGGCATCGATGCGGGTGTTCAGTTCCCCGCGCAGGCCGGCAGTCGCGGTGGCGATGTCGGTGGTCATGCGCTGGGTGATCTGGTTTTCCAGCGCCGTCAGGTCGGCGCGGGTGATCTGGATCGTTTCCAACCGTCCGATCCGCGTGTTCATCGCCGCCAGATCGGCCTTGGTGGCGGTGTTGGTCTCGATCTGGCCGACGCGCGTGGTCAGGGTGCGCAGGTCGGCCTGCGTGACCTGCACGGCCGCCATCTGCGTGATCCGCGAATCCAGCGCGGCGAGGTCGGTCTTGCTGACCGCGTTCACCTCGATCGAGCTGACCCGTCCGGCCAGCGCGGCATTGTCCTGGCGCAGCGTGTTGGCCAGCGCATCCACGACCGAGGCATCGGCCTTCGCCGTCTCCACCGTGCTCAGCCGTCCGTCCAGCCCGGCCAGCAGCCCCGCCCGGCCCGAGATCGTATCGTCGACCTGCCGCACCGCGTTGATCGCATCGAAGGTCGCGAAGCCGCCGCTGCCGATGGCGGTCGCCGCTGTGCCGGCGGCGCGGGTGGCGTCGACCAGGGCGGCGGCGTCGATGCCGCGGGTGCCGGCATCCAGGAACCGGCCCACCCCGGCGCTGGCGACGTCCTGTCCGAATTTCTGGCCCAGCACACCCTGCTCCAGCCCGGCCAGGGCGTATTGGGCGCCGAATATGTCGCGCGCCAGCCGACCGCCGGTCATCTGGTCCAGCGGGATGTTGGCCAGCGCGTCGTCCATGCGGCGATCGCCGGTGATGGCGTCGCGCAGGGCCGCGATGAAGGCGGGCAGCCAGTTGCGGATGGCGATGGTGGTCAGGCCGACCACCGAGGCCGCCTCGTCGCCGGCGAAGGCGATCAGCGTCACCGGCACGACGGTCCACCCGGCATCGGTGGTCTGGGCCTCGGTCGGGAATGTCTCCACCAGGCGATCGATGGCCGAGCGGAGGTCGCCGGCGGCCTCGGCGCGGTAGTGATCGGCGAAGGCGGCCAGGGCGCGGGCGGTATCCGCGGCCGAGGTCGCCAACCCCAGCTGTGTCAGCTCGGCATCCAGCGCGGCGCGGGCATCGGCGGCCAGGGCGGGCAGGATCGGCGGGTCCAGCCGCAGGCGCAGCAGCCCGCCCGGTTCGGTGACCATGGCGGCGGACGTGCCGTGCTGTTCGGCCAGGCCGGCGCGGCCGGTCAGCGTGCCCCAGGTGCTGACGCAGGTCAGCGTGATGCCCGCCACGCCGGCACCGGTCGGGTCCAGCAGCTGCGCGACCAGCGCCAGGGGCTGGCCCAGCAGCGGCTGGGCCGGCGTGGTGTGGAACCGCACGGAATAGCCGGCCGCGGGGCGCGGCGGACGGGCGCCGGACAGTGCGACCACGATCTCGGTGAAGCGGGCCGGAGTCACGCCAGTGACCTCCATCACCTGCGCCAGCGCGGTGAACGGCGCGGTGGCGCGGCGCGCCAGGATCGCGCCGGCGACCAGCGCGGCCACGGCGGGGCCTTCCGAGAACCCCACCGTGCTGGCCAGCGTCGCCGCGTCGGCCACGGCATTCAGGAACGTCACGACGCGGGCCGCGTCGACCGGGCCGACATCCTCAGGCAGGAGCAGGCCCGCCGCCATCTCAGTTCTTTGCCCCCACCGCCGACAGCAGCTTGCTGACCATGTCGATGCCCGCCTTCTGGTTCAGCTGCACGCTGGCGCCGCGGGCTTCCAGGCTGGCGGATTGCGCCAGCGCCTCGGCCCGCCGCACCGGCCCGTCGGCTGCCAGCAATTCGTTGGAGAACTTGGCATTCTCGGCCTGCACGCCGGCGATGATGCGGCTTTCCGAGTCCGCGAACCGCTGGTTGGTCTCGGTCCGCAGCGCGTCCGTGGCCTTGCCGGCGGCGATCTGGCCCTGCGCGCCGGCGGCCCCGACCGCGCGGCCCGAGGCGATGTCGTTGCGGAAGATCGGTGCCACGGACTGGCTGAACAGCATGCCCTGCTGCACCGTCAGTCCGCCCGAGATCGTGTTGACCAGGTCGGGCAGATAGGATGGCGGGTTGGCGACGTTGATGGTGGCCAGTGCCTGCTGCGCGGCGGCAAGCTCGCGCTGCATCCCGATCACCCCGCGCCCGTCGGTGCGGTCGCGGATCACGTCGAACACGCCCGACACCGCATCGTCATAGCGCGGGCCGATCTCGATCGGAAAACGGTCGCGGTAATGGTCGATCACCGGCGGCGTCGGCGGCAGGTATTGTGTCACGATCCACGGGTTCACCCAGTCGCGGAACGTCACCCGGATCGAGCCGACGGCCAGCGCGCCATCCGCCGTGCCCGGCTGGTCATCGGGCTTCACGAATGCCAGCACGGTCGTGTGCTGGTCGCGCCACGACAGCCCGAACAGCGAGTCGGTGAAGTTGAACACCTGCGAGGGGTTGCGCACGTAGTAGGTGTCCAGGTAGCTGCGCATGGCATGTGTATCGACGCGGTCGTAGGCCGAGGAGACGGCGTCATAGACCGGAACCAGGCTGGCTGCGCCGGGCGTGGTGGCCGACAGGAACGCATTGGCGACGGTCGTTCCGCCGACATTGGTCTGCATCAGCGCCGAAACCTCCAGCTCCTGGTCCTCGGCGAAGGCATCGGAATGGTCGGCGCGCAGCAGCGCGCGCGCCTCGCCGGCGGCGTTCACCTGCACCGACACGCTGCGGCTGGTCTGCCCGCCGATGCTGGTGAATCCGGGAGACGCCTTCAGCGTGCCCCAGACAGTGACGAAATCGATCCATGGCCGCGTCGCCGCGTTCGCCAGGTTCAGCGGCGCGCCCAGCATGTCGGTGACGCGGGCGATGATTTCCCCGCGTTCGCCGATCGCGAAGGCGTTGCGCGCGGCATTCAGGTCCAGCCGGCACTGGCGCTGGCGGATCGCCGCGGCCAGCGCGTTCAGCGGCCCCAGCTGGACCTCGACATTGGCCAGCCGTGTCTCGACCGAGGCCAGGCGCGGCGTCAGCGCGTCGATGCGGGCATTCACCCGGCCTTCCAGCGCGGTCATCTGCGCCTCGATGGCGGCGACCAACCCGTTCCAGTCGCTGGCCCGGATCAGTTCACCGGCTGTCTTGCCGCCGAAATCGTCAACCAGCTCACCCATGCTCACCTCCTCTGACCGCCTGCGCCCCGACAGCCAGGACAACGCGCCCGCCCGCCGGACGAACCTTGCCGATGCCGTCCCATACCCGGTCGAGCACGATGTCGGGGATCACCTCGTCCGCCGCTTTCGGGTCCAGCCGCACGATGACCGACAGCGCGGCGCGCGGGCGCCAGCGGAACAGCACGCGCGCGGCCGGGTTGTAGGCGAACACCGCATCCAGCAGCGCGGCTTCCTCGGCGTTCAGGAACCGCCCCTCGAACGGCGCGGCATGGGCCGATGGCGGCGGCAGCAGCCGGCCTTCCCGGGTCCAGGCCGGAAAACCCGACGGTGTGGGCACGATCGCCTCCTCCCGCGCCAGGTAGCGCCAGTCACTGGCACCGGCGGTCAGGCGTGGAATGGCGGGCGGGCCGCCGTCGATGACGCTGATCGCATCCAGCTTCAGCCGCGTGACCAGGGCGGCGGGCGTCGCCGTGGTATCGGCGGTGAACACATCGCCGGCCAGCGTGCCCAGGCGCGCGATGGCCTTGTCTGTCCAGATGATCGCCTGGACGGCGGCCTCGACCGTGGTCTGTGCTGCGGGGTCGCGGCGGGTGAAGGTGCCGCTCGCGCCGCGTTCCTGCGACTGCCAGAAGCCGCTGGCGCGATGGAAGCGCCAATGGGTGAAGGCCAGCGGGTCCTCGGCCGCGCGCGGCAGGCGCGTCAGTGTCCCGCCCTGGGCCTGCCGCCAGTCCATGCCGTCGAACACCATCAGCCCGCGCGCGGTGCCGATCCACATGCGCTGGCGTTCGTCTTCCGCCACGACGTGCACCGCGTCGGTCCCCAGCTCGGGCAGGGCGGTCAGCAGAGTCGCGTAGGTGCGCAGCCGTTCCCGCGCGCGGTAGGCGGCAATGCCGCGGGCGGTGCCGATCCACAGCGTCCGGTCGGACCCGCGGCGCAGCGCGGTGACCTCGGGCAGGAACACATCGCCATCGGCGGGCAGCGGGTCGGCAGCCGGGTCCCACGGTGCCCAGTCGGGCACCGTGTCGTCGGCGGTGCCGCCGCGATAGACATGCCACGCATCATGCGCGGGATCGTGGCGGAACAGCCCGGCCGCGCCGCCGAAGAACAGGCACCCGTCGGCGTCGGCATGGGCGGCGTTGATCACCGTCCGGGTCTGGACGCGCGCACCCGGGCCGGCCGGCACCAGCGCATCGGCGATCCCGACCACGGCCGGTCCCTGCGTGGTCGCCGCCCAGACGCGCCCGTCGGCGGCGCGGACCAGGCCGCGCACGGCCGGGCCGGCCATCCCCGCCGGGTCAGGCGTCAGCGCGGCCGGCGCCCCCACGGCCGGGGTACGCGACAGCCCGCTGGCATGCCCGACCAGCAGCGAGGTGCCGTCGGCCAGCAGGCTGCGCACGGCGGGAAGCCCGCCCAGCACCTCGGCCCATCCGGCGGAGCCCAGCCGCCACAGCGCGCCGATCCCCGCCGCGTTGCCGCCGGCCCACAGCGCGCCATCGGCCGCCACCGCCAGGGCACGCACCGCCATCGCCGGACCGCCCGGTGCGCTGACCCACGGGCCGGACGCGGCGGTGTCGGGCAATGCGTCGTCGGGGCTGGAATCGGCTGTCGCCAGGCCCGCCGTCCCGCCCAGCCACGAGGAGTACACGGGAAGCAGCGCCAGCGTCAGGCCAGGTGCCACGATGCCCTGGTAGCCGATGCCGATCCCCGTTCCCAACACCGGATCGAAGCGCTCGATCACCGGGCGGTCGGTGGCGTCGATGCTGCCGCCCACCGGCGTCTGGCCGGTGATGTAGATCGTGGGCGCAGAGGGTGCGACGGCCATGCTGTCGACGCGCCAGCGCATCAGCGGCCCGACCAGCCCATCGGGCGCGCCGCGCGTTGCCACCGGCAGAGAGACCAGCCGGGATCCGGCATATTCCTCCACCGTGAAGCCGCGCTCGCGCAGGCCGGCGGCGGCGGTGCGATCCAGCACCGGCAGGCTGGCCTCGGTCACCGCATGCAGTGCCGCCCGCGTGCCCAGCCCGCCTTGCCACAGGGCGACCATGCGGGCGACGCGGCGGCGGAACTCCTCCACCGTTTCCCGCGCGTCCAGCGGCTCGGTCCACGGGGCCAGGCCCAGCAGGGCGGCCAGCCGCGCCAGGTCGTCCAGATAGGGATGCAGGTCCACCGCCGGATCGTTCGGCAGCAGCGGCGGATCCCCGGCCTTCACCCGCAGGCGCGCCACGTACGGCGACAGCAGCGCGCTGTCGGCGAAGCGGAAGAACCGCGCCTGCATCACGTCGCCGGCCTCGATGCTGGCCGTGTCGATCACCCGTCCGCCGGCGCGGATCAGCCCGGCCAGCAGGTCGTCGGCCGGCGCGTCCGGTTCCGGACGCCACAGCGACGGCAGCAGATCGCGCAGGCGGTCGGCGCTGGCCATCCTATCCCTCCGCCTCGACGCTGACCGCGTTCAGTACCAGCCGTTCGCGCGGGCTGATGTCATAGCTGTCGGCCGTGGTGCTCAGGATGCGGGTCAGGCCGTTGGCCTGCGCAATGAACAGCGTCACCGCATACACGCCCGACCCGGTGGGCAGCGCCGGCTTCGGCGACGGTGCCGCATCATAGGCCGCCAGCGTCTGGCCCTGCCCGACCGGTGCCGGCAGCAGCCGCAGCAGCTTGCCGAACGACAGCGCCAGCACATCCGCCGCCGCCGGGATCGCTGCCTGCCCGGCCAGGTAGGTGAACGCGGTTTCCACTGCCGCCGTCACCGCGTTGCGGTCCACCGCGGCGGCCGAGGCCGGGAAGGTGATCCGCAGATCGGCCTTGGTCGGCAGCGCCGCATCCGAGATCGACAGCTCGGACAGCCGAGCGGGGGCTCCGGCAAGGGAGATGATATCGGCCCCGGCGTCCAGGCGGTCCTCGGACGATCCATCCGCCTTGCGCACGCTGGCCGAGACGATGGTCACGTCCTCCACCCCCGGCACCGCCAGCACCAGGCCGACGATCGGGTTGACGCGGGCATCCTCGCGGATCGGCAGGGCGTCGAAATAACCCTCGATCGCGGCACGCACCGCCTCATGCGCGGCGGCACGGTCGGTATCGGCCAGGCCGGCGCGCGTGGTCAGGTCGATCTCCAGCTCCACCTGCTCGGGTGGCTGGGCGCCGGCCAGTTCCACGACCACGCCGGCGGCGCGCACATCTTCCAGCGCCGCCAGCAGCTGTTCGCGCCGTTCGGGCGTCAGGTCCGACGAAACCGGGTTCACCACCACCACGCCGGGGCGGTCGGCGGGCTCGGCGATGTCACCCTGGATGCCCTGGCGGGCGAGCGCGGTGCGGAACGCGCCCAGGGTCGCCCGCTCCCCGCCATTCAGGAAATCCCGTGCCCGTGTCCGCAGCTCGGCATCGGTCTCGGCCGCCGCCGCGCGCGCCGCCGGGGCGGGGTTGGTGACCGAGACGATGCCCGAGATCGGCACCGGCAGCACCGTCAATACATCCGCCCCGACAGGATCGTTCGCCGGCTCCACATCGCGCGCGGCCACGTTGATGCGCGTCTGTGCCGGCGAGATCGTGACGATCTCGGTGGTTTCGTACTCGACCTTCACCTCGGTATCGATCACCCGCGTGCCGGCAGGGATCGTGATCGAACCCGGCGCACCGGGATCGCGGGTGAACACCAGCGTCGCCTGCGCGCGGTCGGCGGGCACACGCTCCACCCCCAGCAGTGCCACGACCTTGTCCAGCGACCCGCCGGTCGCGGTGTCGATGTATCCGGCGTCGTAGACCGCCTGAAGCTGCGCGTACAGCCTGGCGGTTTCGCGGGCGAACGCCTCGGCGACCGTGCGGGCGACGCCGCCGATCTCCAGATCGGTCAGGATCGCGGTATCGTCGCGCCGCAGATAGTTCACCTGCACCAGCGTGCCGGGGTCAGGCCGGGCGCCGCCCTTGCGCCACAGCATGGCGGACCCGTCGCGGGAGAGTTCGAGGTCGCCGTCGACCTTGAACCGCACCGGCAGGCCGTTGCGTTCGCCGAACACCGACACGATCACGCGCGCGGGCGGGGAGTCCAGCAGGTGCCGCGGCGCGGTCGCGTCGCCCGGCGGCGGGAACGGGTGTGTCTCGGCCGCCACCCCGCCGACCAGTGTCGTCAGGATCGAGTCCAGGACCTCGGGGTAGTCGCGTCGGCGGAAGCTCATGCGCGTTCCCTCCCGGTCACAGTTCAAGCAGCAGCGGACCGATCGGCAGCACCGTGTCGTCTCCGACCGGTTTCACGTCGATGGCGATCAGAACGAGGAAGCGGTTGACCGGGTGCGGCGTCACGTCGACCCGGATGATCTTGTCGACGCGCCGTTCCTGCTTCAGCGCCTCGATCACGAACAGCTTGGCCAGGTTGCGGGTGGTCGGCGTGTTGGGCGCGCCGATCACCTCGTGCAGCCGCGACCCGTATTCGGGATGGCCCAGCGGCGCCAGTTCGCCCTTCGGCGTCAGCAGGCGCGCGGTCAGTGCCTGTCCAAGGTTATCGCGGCCCGAGACGGTGCCGAAATCGCGCAGCCGCAGCCCGCGCCCGCCCGACACCGTCCGCTTCTCCCCCTGATCGACCCGATAGATCGACAGCGCCCGGCTATCCACCAGATCGAGCGAAAGATCGGTTCCGAACGGGTCCTGCGCCATGTCAGCCCCCGATCATGACGGTGCCGACCGCCAGCACGGTACCGCCGGGCAGGTCCGACGGGTCGTTGCAGGTCAGCGCGGTGTCGCCGTTGCGGGCGGCGGGCTTGCCGTTGACCATCACCGTGGCACTGCCCAGCATGATCTCGCCCTTGTCCTTGGGCGGCGTCTGGAACGGCCCGCCGGCGGGGATATGCGCCGGCGAGTTGGTGGCCGTGCTGCCCTGCGTGGCGGCGGCCTTGCCGTCGAAATTCACGTCCGCGCTCAGTTTTCCGTCCACCGTGCCGACGAACGGGTTCGGCAGCGGCGTGGGGATCGGCCCACCAGGGCTCGGGATCATCACGATATGGATGTCGGTCGCCATGATCTTGTCCCCTTGCTTCGCGCCAGGCTGGCCCACGGTTCCCGTCCCCTCAGTTCAGGTTGATCACCGAGCCCTTGAGCGTCATCTCGCCCTGGGCCTCGGCCGTGATCTTGCTGCCCTTGATGCTGACCTCGCCGCCTTCCAGGGCGATGGCCTTTCCGCTTTTGATCGTCAGCGTGCCGTCGCTGGCGATGGTCAGCGTGGCCGACCCGTCGCCCACATCGATCTTCACCACGGGATCGTCGTCCTTCAGCTCGATCTTCAGCGACGCGCCCAGGGTCAGGGTCGCCGACCGTTCCGAAGCCGAGGAGATCGTCGCGTGCACGCCGTCCCCGTCCTCGGCGTCGACCGGCAGGGCGAGCACGATCTGGCCGGTGTCGTTGGGCGGCGGGCGGTCTTCGTCGTTGTAGAGGCTTCCCGTAATGACGGGTGCATTGATGTCGCCACCGAGGAACTGCACCAGCACCAGGTCGCCGACATCGGGAATCGCGGCCAGGCCCTTGCGCCCGCACGCCAATGGCACGCGCGGCAGCACCAGGCCGGTGTCGCGCAGGCGGACGGTGCAGGCATAGTTGTCGTCGTCACCCTTGTCGGCATGCGGGTGGCTTTCCTGCACCACGCCCAGCTCGCCCAGGCGCAGGGCCAGCATTTCCTCGCGCACGATCCGCCCGATATCG
>CAYZKM010000013.1:0-27599 GCA_964478525.1 uncultured Bifidobacterium sp. | reverse complement strand
TAAAAGCTTCGACTGCAGGATCTCGCTGGCCGTCGGGCGGTCGGCCGGCAGCGACACCGCCTACAACGAGGACGAGTATCACATCGTCTCGCGCTATGACGGGTTCGCCGGCAGCCTGATCCCGATCTCCTCGGTCGGGGCGACCGGCTATCTGATCCAGAACAACAAGATCACCGTGTCCTCGGGCGCGGAGCTGACCACCGCGCGGGCAGCCAACCTGTTCACCGCCCGTTTCGGCGACAACCAGATGGACGTGCAGGCCAAGGCCGTCAGCTGGGTCAGCGAACTGCAATCGGCGCTGCTGAAGGCACAGGGCGGTGGTGCGCTGCTGGACTATGCCCACGCCAATATCCTGTCCACCTCGCACGGCATCATCCAGATGGATGGCAAGGTGGAAACCGGTATCATCCGCAACCAGACCCTGAAGCTGCAGGGATGGGACGGGCTGACCGGCCAGATCACGCTGTCGCAGGCCAGCGACGGCATCACGTTCACGGTCGGCAAGGAATCCCTGACTTCGGACCTGACGGACCAGCTTGCGCAATACGAGGCGCTGCTGGCGCAGTACGGACCGTCGAACCCGACACTGGCCAAGTTCTATCAGGACGAGATCGACAACGTTACCGCCGAGCTTGAGGCGATGGGGATGGTGACGTCGCAGCCGGACGGGAAGGGCGGCTTCGTCGACGTCATCAACAACCAGTATGTGATGACGGTCACCGTCAATCCGATCTGGGCGGATGCCGGCGCGATCACCACGCGTGGCGATGTGCTGCAGGGCAGCGGCACCTGGATCGCGCCCAACGATGCCAGCGTAACGATCCTGAACGACACGCCAGCCTTCCTGAAGATCCAGGGGATCACCATCCCCAGCCAGCTGGGCGGGCTGTTCTTCAACGGCGACCAGATCAACACGATCGGCGACGTGACGTCGCGCAACACGGCGAATGTCAAGGAAGACAACCTGCTGAACAAAGACGCGGGATCGCCGCTGCCGACGTTCACGCCGGGTGCCGTGTCGTTCAACCTGGCGGGCGTCAAGTACGGCGTCACCGCCCCGACGGTGCTGATCCAGAATCGTCTCGATGTGGCCTTCGTCAATTCCTCGGCGGCGTACAAGGTCAACAACCAGTTCACGAATTATCCGTGGCCGTCGATCACCGTGACCTCGATCGGGTCGGGTGGCATCGGTATCCACAACCTGCTGGGCGATGTCACGATCCAGACGGTGGTGCCCGGGTTCAATCCGAATTCGAAGGGCGACGTGAAGCTGCTGGGCCCGGTCGAGTCCAAGACCCTGACCGTGGTCGCCGGCGGCGAGCTGTTCATCAGCCAGCCGGTGTTCGAGGTCGGTGGCGTGCCCATGACCGCATGGGCCGGCGTGACGACGGGGTCCTACAACCCCAACAACCTGGCTCAGACCGCCGCCTATGTCGACAAGGCGACACCGGCCGAGGTGACCTCGGTCCTGGCGCAGCAGCCGGGCGCGAACCAGGTCGTCATGGCCGACAAGATCCATATCGACGCCGACGTCATCAACATCAACGGCAAACTGCAAAGCGGGCGCGCCGACTACAACCTGACGCTGGGCGCGACAACGGCCCAGCACATCGCCGACATCATCAAGTCCGGTGTCAGCGGCCAGGTGCAGCTGACCCAGGATTCCAACGCCGACTTCGCGCTGTTCTACGACACCGCCACGCATCGCATCGAAATCGAGGACATGCGCATCAGCGGCGGTGAGATCGACATCACCGGCCAGGTCGTCAACACCGCCAACGGCCAGATCTCGGTCTTCGGCGGCTATGGCCATGTGACCATCACCAACAACACGCCGTACGACATCGGACTGCATCGCATTGATGCCTCCGAGCCCGGCGCGGGCATCCTGCTGATCCATGACAAGACGCGCGACGTCGGCAACAAGGCCTATGTCAAGCTGTACGAACAGGACCCCACCGGCCTGACCGTGACCACCCAGCTGGGTAACGATCCGGCCACGGTCACGCACAGCGCGTCGCTCGACTCGGTGTTCACGCCCGACAGCAACTGGCGCTATGGCTGGACCGTCGGCGTCTCCCAGCTTGTCCACAAGACCAAGCGCGTCGTCGACAGCAGCTGGCTCGGCCTGATCAACCTGGGCACGGACTTCACCAACTGGGATACCACCGAGGTCCAGGGCGTGCCGACGATCGAAGGGCCGGGGCCGTACTACTACAAGAATCCCGTCGTCGCGGATTACGAGTTCAACACCTCGACGGTGACGCTGTCGAACAAGTCGGACCATTCCGCTGCCATCACGAACACGACCTGGTATGGCGAAACCTCGATCACGGTCGACTTCTGGCAGGATTCCGGCACGCGCGTGCTGAAGACGCACGACATCTCGGCGCATCGCGACATCGGCGTGCACTTCTTCGGGTATACCGAAGGCGCGATCACCGTCAATTCGACCCTTGGCGGCAACGTCTACATCGAAGGGCCGATCCTCAACTCGCACGGCACTACGACGATCAATACGCTCGGCGCGATCCTGTCCGGATCGGTGTCGGGTTCGGTCGGTGGCAATCGCGTGGTCCTGAGCGCCCAGACTGGCATCGGCACCGACGCGACGCCGCTGAACGTCAATGTCGGCGGTTCGGCCTATGCCAGCCTGAGCGCCACGACCACGGCCGGTGTGGTGAACATCCAGCAGATCGCCGGCAGCCTGGCGATCGACCAGGTGAAGGCGCTGGCGCTGGGCGATATCACGCTGTTCGCCCCCGATTCGATCACCACCGCGCAGAAGACCGCGGCGCTGTGGTATGAAGGCCTGGTGTCGGGTGGCGCGATCACCCTGACCGCGGGTCTGGGCGGGCTGGGCACAAGTGCCGCGCATCCGCTGGTGCTGGACAATCCGAAGCCCGTGAACGTCAAGGCGGACCTGACCGACGTTCTGGTCGCGACCGCGCAGAAGGACGTGTTCCTGACCGAGAAGACGGGCGATCTGCGGGTGAAGTCGATCACGACGGGCGGCAATGTCACGCTGAACGTCGCCGCCGGCAGCCTGATCGATGCCAACAAGATCGAGGTGCGCGACGAACGTACTTATGCCGAGCTGAAGGGTGGCGTGTGGACGTCGCTGCAGCTGACGGGCAGCACCGGCTATGCCGACAAGGTCGCCAGCACCATCGCGTCCTATGTGTCGGCCAAGACGCAGGAATACAACACCTACTGGCAGTTCCGTCACGAACAGGCGGATGGCGGCGCGGTGTTCGATGCCAGCTTCGCGGTTCCGCTGACCGCACCCGAACTGGCCTATTACCAGGGCACGCTGGGATACGATGCCGCGGCGCTGCAGACCCTGGTGAACGCGCGGTCGGCCACCTATCACACGCTGAACGCGATCTATGGTGTCGGCGGTACCTATACCGCAACGAACGATCCCGCCTTCCTGGCGAACGTCTTCAACGGCGCGTTCGTCTACAAGGCCACGGTTGCCGAAACGAACGCGCTGACCGCGACGATCAAGCAGTGGACGGAAGACCAGCTGCTGTACGCGATCAGCGCCGGGCTGATGAAGGATGTCACCAGCACGGTGGTGAACATCGAGCAGCCGAACATCATCGCCAACAACATCACGATCACCACGGCCGGCAGCATCGGACAGAAGGCCGGCGAGGTCCTGATCGACCTGACGCCAGCCAACCCTGTCTTCACCGAGGATCAGCGCGTCGCGCTTGCGGCGGCCGAGCGGCTGGATGTGCAGTTCCTGGGTGGCGCGGTGCTGACGGCGACCGTAACGTTCGACCCGACCACCCATACGATCACGCGCACCGACGGCGGCAACTGGGTGGCCGGCGGGCTGCAGGCCGGCATGTTCATCACCATCGATGGCGCGGGCGGGCAGACGACGCAGAACGCCACGATCGGCACGACGACCTTCTTCCAGATCCTGTCTGTCAATACGAGTGTCATCGTCCTTGAACCCTCGGCGGCGCTGACGGCCGAGGCCGCCAAGTCGATCACGGTCGCGCCCATCGTGCTGGATCCCACCTTCGTCGCATCGGCCCCGGGGGTGAACGCCACCGTGCAGTTCACCGGCAACACGCTGACCAGCGCTGGCACGATCGTGCGCGTGGATGGCGGCAGCTGGATCACCGATGGTTTCGCCGCGAACCAGCTGCTGCAGATCGACGGCACCACCGCCAACGCGACCACGGACGGGCTGACCTACAAGATCGCCTCGGTCACCGCCACGGTGATCACGCTGACGCCGACGGCCCGCATCACGCCGGAAGCGACCGACCAGGCGATCACGATCCGTCGCGGCACCGCGCCGACGATCACGGCGATCCGTATCACCCAGCTCGACGATGTGAACGTCACGGCGTCGGGCGGCATCAACGCGACCGCCGGCAAAAGCATCCTGCTGGGGTCCACCGTGGACCTGCAGATCGGCCAGATCCGGTCCGGCGACACCATCACCGGCGACAAGATCCGCCTGAAGACCAGCCAGAACATCATCGACTCGGCGCTGGCCGGCCTGGCCTATATCCGCGGCAACGACCTGATCCTGGAAGCCGCGCAGGGCGTGATCGGCTCGTCGCTCGCACCGATCCAGGTGGATTCGATCGGCGCCGGCACGCTGACCACGCGGTCGCTGGGCAGCGTGTTCATCAACGGCGTGAACCTGGTCGGACCCGGCAACCTGTATCTGGAGGCAGTGTTCTCGGCGACCGGCAACGCGACGATCCGCGCGGTCAACTCGATCCTGGATGCGTTCAACACCGATTTCGTGAAGATCAAGGCGCAGGACATCTTCCTGACCACCACCAAGGGCACGATCGGTTCGGTTGGAAACTATCTGGACATCAACGCGATCGACCGGATCACCGCGACCGCGGGCAGCGACATCTTCCTGTCGCAGACCGATGGCGACATGCGGATCGACCACATCTGGTCGACCGGCGGCAACGTGTCGCTGCGGGCCGAGTTCTCGCTGGTCGATGCCGCGACGAAGGCGTGGGACAACAGCGGCGCGGCCAGCCTGCCGGCGGCCGACGTCATCGGCAACAGCATCACCCTGAAGGCGACGGGTGGCGGCATCGGCGATGCGCTGAATGCGCTGGACATCAACAGCCAGTACTCGGCGCCCGGGCTGCTGTCGGCGTTCAGCAACCTGCTGAACATCTATGTGATCGAGACGACGGGCGACGTGCAGCTGGATACCGTCAGCACCGGCGATGCGCAGTCCGCCTTCATCACCGCGCCGACGGGCAGCATCCTGAACGGGCTGGTGGCGGGCAAGCTGAACGTGCTGTCCGGCAACACCAAGCTGTTCGCCAACAAGGATATCGGCACCAGCAGCAGCCGCATCCAGACCAAGGTCGGCCATATCGAGGCGCAGTCCACCACGGGCAGCACCTGGGTCGACAATGCCGGCGATCTGTCGGTGGGCGGCAGCTTCACCGGCGATCCGAACGGCATCGTCGCCGGCGGGTCGGCCACCATCACCGCGTCCAGCCCCGTGACCCTGACCAAGAGCATCCTGGCCGGCGGCGATGTGTGGGTGGAAGCGCATGACGACAACAGGGACGGCAACAACCCCGCCAAGGACGACATCCCCGACAACCTGATCGTTCGCGAGAAGGATCTGTTCGGCAAGCAGCTGTTCATCAAGGCGGCGGGTTCGATCCGGCTGTGGGCCGGCGACGATATGATGATCGAGCAGGGCGCGCTGCTGCAGGCCGGCGTCCTGATCCAGTTGGTCGGCGATAACGGCGGCGGGCGGGACAAGCAGAACGCCGATCCGGGCATCGGCAGCGTCATCACGGTGGAAGGCACGCTGGTCGCGCCGACCATCACGATCAGCGGCGACAGCGATCCCGACACGATCCAGATCACCAAGGGGCGCCTGCTCGCGGCCTATCCCTGGCTGACAGCCAGCGACTTTATCAAGGCCTTTGGCGAGCTCGCGAAGTACAACCCGGATCGTCAGCCGGCATCGCTGATCGTCATCAACGGCAACGACGCCAACGACAAGGTTTTCGTCTGGGGCACGCTGCTCGCCAAGGACATCATCATCAACGGCGGTGCCGGGAACGACCTGATCATCCTGAATCCCGACAACGCCAACGGCTATGACCTGACGCTGTCGGGGCGGGTGCGGATCAACGGCAACGCCGGCACCGACGACATGATCGTCAACAAGATCCATTCCCTGGATATCGCCGACAAGTTCTTCAACGGCGTGGTCGGGCCGACCAGCATCGTGACCGGCTTCGTGCCCTATATCCGCGACACCATCGATGTCGATGGCGGCGGCGGCAGTGACCGCACCACGGTCAACCTGACCGGGGTCAGCGACTATATCGTCAACGTCACCGACACCGGCGGGCGTGCCGACGGGTCGGACTTGCTGGTGCTGAACGGCACCGCGGGCGACGACACCTTCCTGCTGCGCAGCCGCTTCGTGGCCCTGCTGCAGCCGGGCTCGGGCGGTGCGTTCGGCCCGAACTATGAACGCATCAACTACGACGACACGATCAACGTGCTGCAGGTGAACGCGTTCGCCGGCAACGACGCGTTCTATGTCGACGACAACAGCGCGATCACTCTGCTGGATGGCGGCATCGGCAAGGACTTCTTCCAGTTCGGCCAGATGTACGGCAGCGCCCGCACCGCGCCTGGGCAGGTGCAGACGGGCGACGACATCGACACCGTCACCACGACCATGGGCATCCTGAGCCGCGGCATCAGCTTCGCCACCGTGGCCTATGGCGGTGACGACGACGACACCTTCATCGTCTACAGCAACCGCGCGCCGCTGAAGCTGTATGGCAATGACGGCGACGACACCTTCACCATCCGTGCCTTCGTCACGGTGAAGCCGGTCGATGTCGCGCTGTATAACGGCCCGGTCTTTATCGACGGCGGCGATGGGTTCGAAACCGTCGATATCTGGGGCACCGAGGCTGCCGAGAACGTCGTCATCACCCGCAGCAGCGTCATCGGCGCCGGGCTGAACGTCACGCTGGACAAGATCAGCAAGCTGACCGTCGACACGATGGCCGGCGACGACCATCTGTATGTGCAGAGCACCAATGCCGACTGGTCGACGATGGTGATCGGCGGGCTGGGCAACGATACGATCGACGTTGCCAACGATATCATCGCGCCGATCCAGGCCCTGGATGTCGAAGGCCAGTCGTCGTGGATCAACCACACCATCACCAGCGCCGATCCGGGCTTCAACGGCGTCTGGGCCGAGGGCATCGACCTGAACGTCGCCAGCACCGCGCTGGGTCCGGTGGTGGTGACCGAAAGTGGTGGCGACACCGCGGTGGTCGAGGGCAATGTCGATCCCAAGACCGGGGCCGACAGCTACACGCTGCGTATGGCCTCGCCGCCGCCGTCCAACCCGGTGGCGGGTCCCTCGGTGGCGACCGTCGCCTATCTCACGGTGTCCGCCGCGGTGGCGGCCAGCAAGGACAGCACGCGCGGCGGGCGGTCGATCCAGGTCTCGCTGGATGGCGTGAACTACTTCGACTCGCTGTCCGTCGCGTTCGATGGCAGCGCCGCCGCGGGCACGGCGCAGTACTGGAACCGCGCGGTCACGATCTATGTGCGCGCGCCCGAGGACCTGCTGGCCGAGGGAACCCAGACCTACGTCATCAGCCACTCGATGTACAGCAACAACGCGCTGCTGAACCGGGCGAACATCGCCAATGTGGAAGTAACGGTCACCGACAACGACATGCCGGGCGTCGTGTTCCGTCCGTCCGGGCTGACCACGCAGGTTCTGGAAAGCGACTTCGCCGATGATGTCGTCGTGGCGCTGACGCGCGCACCGGCGGCCGGCGAGAGCGTCACCGTGACGCTGACCGCCGACCCCGCACAGGTTACGCTGTCGCAATCGGTTCTGGTGTTCACCACGGCGAACTGGAACACCGGCATCAACGTGACCGTCAAGCCGGTCGACAACGCGGTGCTCGAAAACGCGCTGGTGTCATCGATCACCTACAAGATCAGCAGCGACAAGCCGGCTGGCATCTTCGCGGGCCTGCAGCCCACCAGCAATGTGCGCGTCGATGTGCGCGACAACGATGCCGGTGCGGTCCTGATCACGCAGTCCAACGGCGGCACGCTGGTCGCCAGCGGCCTGCCCGACACGTACCAGGTGCGGCTGAGCCGAGCGCCGTCGGCGCCGGTGGTGGTGACGTTTACGAATGATGGGCTGACGACACTGACGGCCGCGGCCGGCAGCCAGCTGCCGGGCCGGTTCGGGGTCATCAACGGCCTGACCGTCGCGGTGTTCGACAAGTCCAACTGGAACATTCCGCTGACGATCCAGGCGACGGCGAACATCAATGCGCTGAAGGTCAACAAGCAGCAGTTCTTCTCGACCCAGCCGCACCTCACCTCGCTGATCGAGGGGCCGCTGACGGTCGAGGGCAGCGTCGTCGCGACCCATGTGCCGTCGCCGCTGACGGTCTCGGTGAAGCTGCCGACGGAGCTCGACAGCGCGCTGCCGGTGTTGACCATCACCGGTGACGAGACGCTGACGACCGACACGCTGAACGTGTTCAACGATGGCAGCGTCTCGAACGATACCGGCGCGCTGGATCAGGCAGTGTTCGGCGACGGTCTGGCGGCGCAATATGGCGTCGCCCCGGGCACGCTGGCCCTGAAGCAGTTCGGCAACGTCACCGGTCTGGGCATGGCATCCACCCAGGCGCTGGATTTCGGGCTTGGCGGCGTGGCCGGCCCGCTGAACTTCAACGGCGGCATCGTCTATCACGGCGTCGAAGTCGCCGACATCATGCTGGGCCGCGGCAACGACAGTTTCACCGTCAACAAGGTGATGGACGGCGTGATCACCGTCGTGCAAGGCGGCGCCGGCGACGACAAGCTGACAGCCGTGGAAGGCGGAGGCCCGGCCTCGCCGCTGATCCTGTTCGGCGACACCAGCCAGGACGGGCATTTCTACGACTCGACGTCGTTCATCGTGACCGGCCATGCGCGCGCCTATGCGCTGCCCGGCAACGACACGCTGGATGCGTCCACCGCGACGAAATCGGTGGTGCTGTATGGTGGCGGCGGTAACGACCAGATCACCGGCGGGTCGGCCGATGACTGGCTGGCCGGCGGTTCGGGCAACGACTCGATCAACGGTGGCCTGGGCAACGATGTGATCCTGGGCGATGACGGGTTCAACCTGGACCTGTCCAAGCGGCTGTCGCTGTCCACCCAGATCCTGTCGATCGCGAATGTCTCGATCGCGTCCGACTACATCTTCACCCGTGACGGGCTGACGGTGGGCGCGGATACGCTGTCGGGCGCGTCGGGCAACGACGTGGTCATCGGCGATCATGGCGTGGTCACGCAGGTGGCCGGCACCAACCGCATCCTGACCACCGGCGGCATCCTGGGCCTGGCGGCGATCGGCACGGCGGGCGGGTCCGACATCCTGAACGGCGACGGCGACACCGACGTCCTGCTGGGCGGGCTGGGTGACGATCAGATCAATGGCGGCCCCGGCAACAGCGTCATGATCGGCGACAACGGCGTGGTGACCTATGCCAAGGTCGGCGTGCTGGCCTCGATCCAGGGCACCGATCCGACCCTGGGCGGCAAGGACCGCCTGGTCGGCACCACCGGCATCGACTACATGATCGGCGGCTTCGCCGGCGACCTGCTGGCCGGCAACGATGGCAACAACGTCATCATCGGCGACACCGGCATGATCACCTTCACGCTGGGCACGGTGACCAAGGTCGAGACATCGTCCGATGCCAGCGGCGGCAACGACAGCATCGCAACCAGCTTCGGCCGCGACATCGTGCTGGGCGGCCAGGGGAACGACAGCATCGATGCCGGCGGCGGCAACAACATCGTGCTGGGCGATACCGGCTATGTCAGCTTCGGCACCACCGGTGTGCTGACCGAGATCAAGAGCGGTGCTGCGGAATTCGGCGGCACCGACAAGATCGTGGTGACCACCGGCGACAACATCATCGTCGGCGGCCTGCAGGGCGACGGGGTCAGGACCGGAGACGGCGCGAATATCATCTTCGGCGACGATGCCTGGATCATCTACACGGCCGGCGTGCTGACCTCGCTCCAGTCGCTGGACCCGACCGCGGGCGGCGATGATGACGTGAAGTCCGGCGCCGGGGCCGATATCGTGGTCGGTGGCGCGGGCAACGACACGATCAATGCCGGCGCGGGCGACAACGTGGTGTTCGGCGACACCGGTGGCGAGGCATTCACCACCGCCGGCGTGCGCGCCCTGGTCGTCTCGACCGGGGTCGATATCATCGGCAACGACCTGATCACCACCCTGGGCGGCGACGACATCATCGTTGCCGGCCTCGGCGCGGACACGGTGGATGCCGGCGACGGCGCGAACATCGTGATCGGCGATATCGGCGGCGCCAGCTTCGTCGGCGGCAAACGGTCGGTGGTGTCGACGCTGAGCCTGCAGTCGGGCTACGACGACCGCATCACCACCGGCCTGGGCGACGACGTCGTGCTGGGTGGCCTGGGCAAGGATACGATCAACGATGCCGGTGGCGCCAACATCGTGTTCGGTGACCAGGCGACCCTGAACTACACCACGGGCGTGCTGGCGACGGCCGCATCGGCGGACACGCTGCTGGGCGACGACGACAAGATCACCACCGGCGACGGGACCGATTTCGTCGTCGGCGGGCTTGGCAGCGACGTGATCGACAGCGGCGCCGGCGTCGGGCTGGTGTTCGGCGACGATGCCAGGCTGACGCTGACCGCCGGGCTGTGGTCGAAGGCCGAGACGCTGGAACCGAAGATCGGCGGCGGCGACGAGATCACGACGGGCGCGAATGACGATCTGGTGTTCGGCGGCAACGGCGCCGATACGCTCACGCTGGGCGCCGGCAACGACATCGGCTTCGGCGACAACGGCTATGCGCTGTATTCCTCGGCCGGCGTCGTTGTCTTTGCCACCACCACCGACGATCAGGACGGAGCCAACGACACCATCCTGGGCCAGGACGGCGACGACGTGCTGGTCGGCGGCTATCTGGACGACATCCTGGATGGCGGGCTGGATCGCGACCTGATCTTCGGCGACAACGCCACGATCGACCGCCAGTCCAGCCTGGGTGATGCGTCCAACCCGCGCTTCCGCGCACTGGTCGGCACGCAGATCTATTCCACCACGGAAGGCAGCGCCGGACAGGTGCTGGTCACCGCCGCCGCGCAGAAGGACCCGACGGGTTCGCCCGCCTGGTCCGACTTCCGGATCACGCTGCTGGACATGGTGCCGGTTGTCGGCGCCGTGCCGCCGGGTAACGACTACATCGCCGGCGGCGGCGGCAACGACCAGATCTTCGGCCAGCTCGGCAACGATGCGATCCAGGGCGACGGGTCGGTCGACCTGGCATTGACCGGCAATGCCCGGATCTTCGCCGCGCGCGACGCCGGCAACAGCCTGCAGGGCAACGCATCCTTCGATGCGGCGACCGACGGTGACGACTATATCGAGGGCAATGGCGGCAACGATGTGATCTTCGGCAACCAGGGCCAGGACGACATCATCGGCGGCAGCTCCTCGCTGTTCAGCCTGACGACCGCGTCGGTGCGCACCGATGGGTCCGACATGATCTTCGGCGGATCGGCCCGCTCGTTCGATCTCAACAACACCGGCGATACCACGCCCGAGGGCAATGCCTCCGACTCCGACATGATCCTGGGCGACAACGGCAACATCTATCGCATCGTCGGCACCAACGGGGTGAGCGCCGGCGCCTACCTGACGTTCAACTACGATACCTACAGCACCAATCAGCATATCGTGGTGCGCGCGGCCGAGATGCTCGACTACACGCCGGGCGGCTTCGACCTGAACGCCAAGCGGGCAGCCGGCGACAAGGGGGCCGCCGACGAGATCCACGGCGAGTCCGGCGATGACTTCATCTTCGGCATGGTCGGCAACGACGTCCTGTATGGCGACGCCCATAACGACACGATCATCGCCGGCTACGGGGCCGACTGGGTCTCGGGCGGCACCGGCGACGACGGCATCCTGGGCGATGACGGGCTGCTGTTCGCCAGCCGCAACTCGGCAACCGTGGGCGAGCCGCTGTATGGCATCGCCGCCTTCTCGGCGGGCCAGATGAACCTGGTGGTCCAGGACACCACCGGCGCGCTGACCGCGACCCTGAATGTCGACGGCGCGCTGAAATACACCGCCGACCTGACCCCGGATAACGTCGATCCCGCGGTGACGCAGGACCCGCTGTTCCGGCCGTTGTACTCGAACGACATCATCTTCGGCGGCCTGGGCGACGACTCGATCCATGCCGGCGCCGGTGATGACGCGGTGTCCGGCGCCGAGGCGCTGAAATTATCCTATGTCACCAACTTCACCGGTCCGCTGGGCACGCTGGTCGCCGGGTCGATGCGGGAGAGCGATTTCTACGTCCCCTACAACCCGGGCACACCGATCGGCTTCAACATCGAGACGACGAAGCCGTCGATGTTCGATGCCAACGACCCGCTGCGCAAGCTGCTGCTGAATGCCGACGGCACCATTTCCAAGACGAGCCGCGGGCAGGAATGGTTCCTGAACTTCGACGCGAGCGCCGGGCCGCTGGACGACAAATGGTATGTTGGCTCGTCCTACGCCGCTGTCCGGACCGATGGCGACGACCGCCTCTTCGGCGACCTGGGCAATGACTGGATGGTGGGCGGCACCGGCCGTGACTCGCTGTGGGGCGGCTGGGGCAACGACCTGCTGAACGCCGACGACGTGCTGACGACGAATGTCGGGCTGAACAACCAGACCGACACCAACCCGTCGTACGAGGATTTCGTCTACGGTGGTGCCGGCCGTGACGTGATGATCGGCAACACCGCCGGCGACCGCCTGGTCGACTGGAACGGCACGTTCAACACCTATCTGCTGCCCTTTGTCAGCCCGGGCATGCCGACCATCTACGCGTCTGGGCCGATCTCCTCCGCGCTGACGTTCCTGTTGCAACTGTCGACCAGCCAGGGTGTCGACCCGACGCTGGCCGCGCAGCATGGCGGGTCCCCCGCGCGCAACGGCGAACCGTTCGGCGAGCTGGGCATGCTGATCAAGTCCGACGCGGCCTTCGGGACGCAGACGATTGGGGCGGCACGCGACCCGCAGCCGACGAACGTGACGCAGAAGGCCGATGTCTCGTTCTCGGCCGGCAAGCTGCCGATCTGGCAGGAAGCCGCGTCGCTGCCCAGCAAGGCGTCGGAAGGCCCGATCGCGACCAGCGACCTGACGCCCATCGTGACACAGGCCAAGCAGCTTTGGGCGGCCGCCCTGGGCGTGGACGACACCCACCTGGCGATCCTGAACGGCATCACCGTGCAGGTCGGCAACCTGCCCGAAGGCAAGCTGGGCATGACGGCGGGCGATACCATCCTGATCGACAGCGATGCCGCGGGCTGGGGCTGGTTCGTCGATCCGACGCCCGGCGACAACAGCGAGTTCTCGGTGCAGCTGTCCCCCACCGCCCTGGGTGCGGCGGCGGGCAGCGCTGCCGCGGGCCGCATGGACCTGCTGTCGACCGTGCTGCATGAACTCGGCAACGCGATGGGCTTCCCCGAGGACATGGGCCAGGACGTGACCGGCATGATCCTGAACACCGGGGTGCGCACGCTGCCGTCGATGTCGGCATCGATGCTGGCCCTGGGCGGCACCACGACACGGCGAGAGGCGACGGAAACCACCCCGCCGCAACACGCCGGCCATGGCCCGTCGATCGACTGGTCGCGGGACTATGCCGATGTGAACCCGGGCGATGCGACGCCGGGCTGGCTGAGCGACTTCCTGAACCATGCCGGCCAGGACGAGAAACTGCGGAATCCCAACGCCGGGATCCGCCTGCGTGTTCCCGGCTGACGGGGGCACGGAATTGCGGATAAGCTGTCCGGGCACACCGCCCGGACACGTGGAGAATTGTCTCGATGACGCAGCTGCTGATCTACAAGACCGCCGTCCCGATTTCCCGGGCGCGGCATGCCGATTGCTCGGTCGAGGTAAGCGGGAACTATTCCTTCTCGAATGAGGTGAACTCGGTCCCGCTGATGGCGGTGGAATTCCCCCAGGCCGCCAGCGAATACGCGATCGTGTTCGCCGGGCCCGAAGGCGGCGACCTGACCCCCGCCGTGCTGCTGGGTGTGCGCGGCAACGAGAACCTGTTCATCTCGGGCGAGACCGGCCAGTGGTCCGCGAAATACGTGCCGGCCTTCCTGCGCCGCTATCCGTTCGTGTTCTCGCAGAACGACGACCGCTTCCTGCTGTGCGTGGACGAGGAATATCCCGGGCTGAACCGCGAAGGCCGTGGCCAGCCCCTGTTCGACGCCGAGGGCAAGCCGTCGCCCTACGTCGACAACATCCTGAAATTCCTGCAGGAATACCAGGCGCAGTTCCTGCGCACCCAGGCGTTCTGCCAGAAGATCAAGGAGCTTGACCTGCTGGAACCGATGCAGGCCCAGGTCACCATGGAATCCGGCGGGCGCGTTGCGCTGGGCGGCTTCATGGCCGTCAGCCGCACCAGGCTGAAGGCGCTGTCCGGCGAGAAGCTGGCCGAACTCGCCGCCACGGACGAGCTGGAACTGCTGTATCTGCACCTGCAATCGATGCGGAACTTCGATGGCCTGCGGGAACGGCTGGAGCACGCTTTGGTCGACAGCAAGCCAGCCGCGGATCCGGCGGGCAGCAACGGTGCCGAAACCCCGTCGGTGCATTGATCCGGCCCTGACCACCGAAGCCTCGCTCGTCCCAAGGGCATGAGCACGGCTGGCGCATTGCCGGCCGCCCTGGTGGCCCCATGCGCCCAGGCCATCAAGGCCGGCCGTCTGGCGGACGCCGAGCCGATGGCGCGCGCGGTGGTCCGCGACTACCCGGACCATCCCGACAGCCACCACCTGGCCGGCTTCGTCGCGCTGCGGCTGGGCCGGCCCGACGACGCCCTGGCATGCTTCGACGCCGCTTTGGCGCGCCGGGGCGATCATGTCGGCGCGCTGGTCCATGGCGGGCATGCGCTGCGGGCGCTGGGGCGGGATGCCCAGGCGCTGCGCTTCTATGACCGCGCCCTGGCCGTCGAGCCCACCCAGCTGGAGGCCCTGCACGGGCGCGGCCATGCCCTGGCGGAACTCGGGCGCGCATGGGAAGCGGTGGAGGGATATGCGCGCGCGATCGCGGCGGCGCCGGATTTCCTGGATGCCTATATCGGCAAGGGCAATGTGCTGGTCACGCTGGAACGGCTGGCCGAGGCGGTTGCCTGTTTCGACCAGGCTCTGGCGCGGCTGGCGGACCTGCCCGACGCGAAGCTGGCGGTGGTTGCGCATCTGCATTATTTCCGCGCCGACGCGCTGCTGCGCCAGGACCGGTTCGATGCCGCCGTCGCCGGCTATGACCGCGCGCTGGCCTTGCTGCCCGATTATCACGAAGCCCTGCTTGGCCAGGGGCGCGCCCTGACCGAGCTGGGCGATCATGCCGACGCTCTGGACTGCTTCACCCGTGCCTGCGCATTGCGGCCAGACGATGTGCGCTCGCACGATTATCGCAGCCGAGCACTGCGGGAATTGGGAGCGTGGGGGGACGCGGTGGCGGCGGCGGAGCGGGCGGTGGCGCTGGCCCCCGACGATACCGGCGCCTTGACCGCGCTGGGCCACGGGCTGCGCGCGGTCGGGCGGGTGGATGACGCCGAGGCGGCCTATGCGAAGGCCGTCGCGATCAAGCCCGACATGGGTCCGCTGCTGTTCAATCACGCCATCTGCCTGCTGCTGCAAGGCGACTACGAACGCGGCTGGCCCGCCTACGAGGCGCGCTGGACGACCGAGCGGATGTCGAAGCGCAAGCCGTCCTTCGCGCAAACCTTGTGGCTGGGACAGCAGGATATCGCCGGCCGCCGCATTCTGCTGCACGCGGAACAAGGCCATGGGGATACCATCCAGTTCTGCCGCTATGCCCCGCTGGTCGCCGCGCGCGGGGCCCATGTGGTGCTGGGCGTGCAGGCCGGGCTGCGCCCGCTGATGGCGGGGCTGGACGGCGTGGCGGATGTCGTCGATCGCGCCGAGGCGATGCCGGTCTTCGACCTGCACTGCCCGCTCATGAGCCTGCCTCTGGCCTTCGGCACGCGCCTGGACACGATCCCCGCGACCGTGCCGTACCTGGCCCCGCCCGCCGGGCATCGCGCGATGTGGCGCGACCGGCTGGGCCGGCGGCAGGGGCCCCGGATCGGCATCGCCTGGTCGGGCAACGCGAGGCATCAGAACGACCGCAACCGTTCGATCGCGCTGGAGGCGTTGCGCCCGATCGCGCGCCTGGGTGTTGGGCTGTATTGCCTGCAGCGCGAGTTGCGCTCGGCGGACATGGCGGCCTTCGCGATGTTCGGCAATGTCGCGTTCTTCGGCGGGCAGATGCTGGATTTCGCCGACACCGCCGCGCTGATCGCCGAGTTGGACCTGGTGATCTCGGTCGATACCGCGGTCGCGCACCTGGCTGGCGCGATGGGAAAGCCGGTATGGCTGATGCTGGCCGCCGCCCCCGACTGGCGCTGGCTTCTATCCACCCCGACATCCCCCTGGTACCCCACCGCTCGGCTGTTCCGCCAGCGGGATGCCGGGGACTGGACGGAACTTGTTGCCGAGGTGTGTGCGGCATTGCAGGTTTTCCTGGCGGAACACGCTATGGATCACGGGGTGGGTGACGGAAGGTGACGCGGATCATGACAACGCGCCTGGTGGCGTTGGGGGCGGGGCTGCTGGCCGTGGCGGTGGCCGCGCTGCCGGCGATGGCGGAACAGCGGCCGGATGTGGTGATCGATACATCCACCTGCCTGGTGAAGCCGCGCCAGATCGTGCAGATCGGCAGCCCGGTGTTCGGGCTGATCGCCGGCGTGTTCGTCGATCGCGGCGACGCGGTGCGGCAGGGTCAATTGCTGGCCAAGCTGGACACGTCGGTGGAGGAAGCGCAGGTCGCGCTGGACCGCTTCCGTGCGTCCAACACCACCGCGATGGATGCGGCCAGGACCGAAATGCAGTGGAACCAGCGCGAGCTGGCCCGCCGCCAGCAGCTGGTCGGCAACATGTTCTCGAAAGCTAACGAGGTGGACGAGATCGTCACCAAGATCGAGCAGGCGAAGATTGCCATGCGCCGGGCCGAGGCCGACCAGCGGACCGCGTCACTGGAGGCGGAGCGGTCGGAGGCACAGTTGCGTCTGAAACTGGTGCGCAGCCCGCTGAACGGCGTGGTGACCGAGATCAAGCTGATGCCTGGGGAGTTCATCCACGAGCAATCGACCATCATGACGATTGCGCAGATCGATCCGCTGCATATCGACCTGGTGGTGCCCGCCGACAAGTACGGCGCCGTGCGGGTCGGGCTGATCGCCGATCTGTACCTGGCATCGCCGGTGAACATCACGCTGCCGGCCAAGGTGGACGCGATCGACCCGGTGATCGATCCGGCCAGCGATACGTTCCGCATCCGCCTGTCGCTGCCCAATCCCGGCAACAACATCCCCGCCGGCGTGCGCTGTTCCGTGCGCCTGCCCGACAACACCGAGTTGGTGCATTGACCGCCATGGCCTTGTACTGTGGCGCGATGCGAATGGAGAGCGCGCAATGAGCGACCGAACCGATGGCGGTCTGGCCTGGGACACCGGCGCGGTGCGCACGCAGACCGTCAGCCTGGTCACCGCCACGGCGACGGCGGATGCGGTGGTACTAAGCTTCGGCGCGCAGACGACGGACTATGCGCAGGGCCATGCCGCGCTGCGCACCACGCTGTTGTCGCGCATCGCGCTGCGCCCGGCCTCGGCGAAGCATCTGCGCGACATGCTGGGCCAGTTGGCGGCCGATCTCGAAAAATCCTCGCACCGGGCCGGATAGACGGCATGAACCTGGACGATCCCTCGCTCAGCCTGGATTTCCTGGATGTCGACAGTTTCCTGAAGACGCTGGTCGACGCGCGCGTGCTGAAGACGGCGTTCGAGCTGGGGCTGATCGACCGGCTGGTCGCGCAACGGTCCGGGTCGACCGACGCGCTGGGCCGCATGCTGGGGGTCGATCCGCCGGGGATGCGCTTTCTGCTGGACCTGCTGGCCGCCAATGGCGTGACCGAGGAGCATGGCGGCGAGGTGCGCTTCACCCGCCGCTTCCGCGCCGCGCTGGCCTATCGCGACCTGCTGGAGACCAAGCTGGACTATGCCGGTTTCACGATCAACGATTTCTCGGACCTGTTCACCACACTGGTGCGCAACGCCAGCGGCTTCATGGGCCAGGCGCGGCTGTTCGCTTTGTTCGACTATCGCCGCTGCTTCGAGTTCACGCCCGAGAATTATGCCATCACCCGCGGCTGGATGCGGATCACCTCCACCCTGACCCGGTACGAGGCGCGGGCCTGCCTGCGGCTGCACGATTTCTCGCGCTATCGCCGGATGCTGGACATCGGCGGCAACAGCGGGGAGTTCGCGCTGCGCATCTGCCGCCATTATCCGGACCTGCAGGCCAGCATCTTCGATCTGCCCCTGGTCTGCGACATCGGTGCCGAGAACATCCTGGCCGAACCCGAACACGACCGGATCAGTTTCATTCCGACCGACCTGCGCAAGGAACAGGTGCCGATCGGCTTCGACCTGATCACCTTCAAGTCCATGCTGCATGACTGGCCCGCCGAGGAGGCGCGCCAGTTCATCGACAAGGCCGTCCGCGCGCTGGAACCGGGCGGGTCGCTGCTGATCTTCGAGCGTGCGCAGCTTGCCGTGCGCGACGCCACGCCGGCGATGTCGATGCTGCCGAACCTGCTGTTCTTCCGATCCTATCGCCAGCCCGCCGAGTATGAGGCTCAGCTGCGCGACCTGGGGATGGAGGAGGTCGGGCACCGGATGATCGACCTGGATTCCCCGTATTTCGTGATCACCGGACGCAAGCCATGACAACTGTCATGACACAGCGCTTCGTGGCCGCGGATTATGTGGAAGTGACGGTCCACTTCAAATGCAATCTCGCCTGCGAGCATTGCATGATCGAGGGGACCATGGACTGGTTGCGGCCGGAAACCGACGACCATCTGTATCGCATCCTGGCCGACAATGCGCGTGACGGCACCTGGAAGGGGCTGACGCTGACCGGGTCCGAGGTGACGCTGCGCCGCGACCTGCCCGACCTGGCCCGTGCGGCGCGCAAGGCCGGCTTTGCGCATGTGCGCATCCAGACCCATGGCATGCGCCTGGCCGATCCGGATTACTGCGCCGAGCTGGTGGAGGCCGGGATCGATGAGTATTTCGTCAGTGTGACGGCGGCCGACGCCGCGACGCATGACGCGATCACCCGTGTCGCGGGCTCGTTCGATCGCACGCTGCGTGGGCTGGAGAACCTGGATGCCTACGGCCATGTCGCCACCCTGACCAACACCGTGATCACCGAGCGCAGCTATCGCCAGCTGCCCGAGGTGGTGGAGCGGCTGCGGCATCTGCGGCAGCTGGCGCAGATGGAATTCTGGACCTACTGGCCGATGCGGGAAACCGATGACAAGGGGCTGATCCCGTCGCATCTGGACGTGCTGCCGTATCTACGCGACGCCATTGCGCGCGCGGCGCGGCATGGCCGGGGGATCGAGGTGAAGAACTTCCCGCACTGCCTGCTGGGCGAGGACGGCTGGGCGCTGGACAATGGCCAGCCCAGGCTGGTGATCGACCCCGCCTTCTGGCCCGAGTTCATGCGCAACGGCTTCCATCAATGCGTCCACAAGGCCTATTGCGGATCGCGGAAATGTCTTGGCCTGAACAGCGCCTATGTCAACAAGCATGGCTGGCACGCCGATGTGCTGGTCCCCCTGCCGCCGGAGCGTTGAATGACCGTCACGCCCCCCGCCCTGGCCGATGCCTTCAAGCTGTCGGTCGACGGTGACAACGCGATCCTGGAATTCGGCCACGGCGCCGGCCACACCGCGACCGGTGAACCGCGCGTGGCGGTGACGGAACGGATGGTGATGCCTCTGGCGCTGGTGCACCGCCTGGCGATCCAGCTGGATGACGCGCTGCGCCCGCACATGGCCGGGCTTCGCCTGGCGCAGGCGCAGGCGCTGCCCCCCGGGCAGGCGGCGGTCGCCGCGCGTCCCGGTGCCGCGCCCGCGCGCCCCGCGCCCGAGGAAGCCGGCAACCGCGCCGCCGAACTGATCCGCATGGTCGGCGCGCTGGACGCGCCGCATCAGTACGAACGGTCCTTCCGGATCAGCGAACGATCGCTGCAGGCCAACCGCTTCCTGCTGACGTTCAACGCCCGCGACGTGGCCGGCGACGCCCGCGCCCGCGTGCTGGACATCTGCGACCGCATGGCCATGCCCGAAGCCGCCCGCGCGATGGCCGAGGCGCGGTTCGACATGGCCACCTGCATCCATCTGGGCTTTGAAGGCGATGCCGATAGTATCATCTGCAAGCTGTATCTGGAACGCGCCGTCGCCGCGGACGAGGCGCGGGAGGCGCGGGCCGACTCCCGCCCGGTGCTGCTGCATCTGGCCTTCAAGTGGGACATCCTGAAGGGCCAGGCCGTCACCACGCGCTATCACTGGTTCCCCGGGCTGGACGCACAGCAGATCGAGGCGCGCCTGGACCATGTCTACGGCGGCGCCGCCGGCCCGTCCGTCGACATCGCCCGCGCCATGCTGCACCAGGCCGCGGGAAAGGTGGCTGCGGCGAAGATGCAGTATCTGGAAGTGGAGGAAGCCGAGAACGACCGCCGTTCCTTCGACCTGAACCTGTACAATGCCGCGCTGCAGATGAAGGATATCCAGCCGCTGCTGACCCGCATGCGCGAACATTTCGGCGTGCGCCCCGGCCAGTTCCAGGCGCTGTTCGACCAGGTGAAAGCCCTGCCGCTGGGCCACCTGGCCGGCGGGGTGCATCGCAACGGCAAGGATTTCTTCAATCTGTACTACGGCGTCGTCGCCCTGCCGCGCTTCGCCGAGACATTCGGGGCCGCCGGGTCGTGATCGTGACCGACCGGTTCGAATACGCGACGGCGGCGGACCCGGCGCTGAACTATTGCCTGTGGGACTATCCCGCCCCCGCACCGGCCGAGGACAAGTTCCGCTCGGTCAACCTGCTGTTCCAGTCCTTCGCGCATGCCGGCATCGGCGATCGCGCCTATGACGTGGTCGAGGCCCTGCGCGACGGCATCGGTCCGTTCCGCACGGTCTATGGCACCAAGCTGATCGGGGACCGCCTGGCGTGGGAGTTCTATTTCTATGACTACAAGCGACGCCATCGCGACGTCTCGATCAGCCGTGTCCTGGACGCGCTGCGCCCGCTGATGCCGTGCCCGGTGGTCGCCAACGAGAACCTGCCCTATTTCATGTTCTCGCTGGACCTGGATGACGATCTGGCCCACGGGCGGCGTCCGCTGGACGTGGTGCACATGTATATCGGCAACCCCGGCAGCACCGTTTCATCCGGTATCGCCTATGCCCTGCGCGCGGGCGGCGCGACGCTGGAGAATTTCTACTTCTTCTTCGACGGCCCCACCCAGCTTCCCGACGTCGCCAAAAAGATCGTCAGCTCGGCGCATTTCGACGACACGCGCTGCCCGCTGGATGCCGTGCTGGTGCCCGAGTTGCGCACGTGCCGCACCATCTGCGTCGCCAACAAGCAGACCCATGACTGCATCTATTTCTCGGGCGTCGATGTCGGGCAGCTGCTGTGGTTCCTGGTGCGCCTGCGCTACCCCGCCGCGATCGTCGATTTCGTGCGCGACAACCGCCACAACCTGGATCACCTGCTGTTCGATGTCGGCTTCGACTACCGGTTGGACGGCGACACGCTGACCATGCTCAAGAGCGGCTATTACGGTGTGTTCTGATGGATTCGATCGCGGAGTCTGGTGTATGGACGGCATGAGCAGGGAGACGTCGTTCGGATGCGCCCACCACCGCATGGCCTGCGCTTCGGACGCGGTCCGTTGAAGACCCGTATCGGTACGGGCTGACGGCGCGCCATGGCGATCCCCGCATCCATCTACTCGCTGGCGGCCGAAGACCGCGTCCGCGCGGAATCGATCGCCTGGGCGCGATTCTCCAGCGCGCGCGATCAGCGGGAATTCTATTCCAGCTGGCTCGCCGTCCTGTGCTCGCAGATCGAGCGGGCGCATGGCGCGCTGCTGCTGCTGGGGCCCGATGCCGAGGGATCCTACACCCCCGCCGCCGTCTGGCCCGATGCCACGCGCGATCTGCAATATCTCGGGCTCGCCGCGCAGAAAGTGCTGACCGACCGGCGCGGCGTCGTCGTCGCGCCCGATGGGCAATCCGCCCCCGCGCGCGACCAGGCCGCGCATGTCGGCTATCCGATCGATGTCGGCGGCACGCTGCACGGCGTCGTGGTGATCGACATGGCGCCGGGACCCGAGGCCGGGCTGCAGCGCGCGCTGCGCCTGCTGCACTGGGCCAGCGTCTGGCTGATCGACCATTTCCGCCAGCGGGAGCTGGAGGCGCGCGACCGCCACCTCGCCCGCCTCAGCCTGGCGATGGACATCGTCGCCACCGCCGAAACCGAACGCCGCTTCACCTCCTCGGCCATGGCGGTGGCGAACGAGCTGGCGGCCCGCCTGCACTGCGACCGTGTCAGCGTCGGGATGGAACGGTCCGGCAATGTCGATGTGAAGGCGATCTCGAACACCGCCACGTTCGACACGAAAATGAGCCTGGTGCGCCGTATCGCCGACGCGATGGACGAGGTGCTGGACCTCGATTCCACCCTGGTCTGGCCGCCGCCGGATGCGCAGGAGCTCGGCGTCGCCGCCCATGCGGAGCTGGCGCGGGAATTCAAGGATATCGCCGTCTGCTCGGTGCCGCTGGCCGCCGACGGGCACGCGCTGGGTGTCCTGACATTCGAACGCACCGCCGGCGCCGTCTTCGATGCCGACGAGATCGAGCTGTTCACCACCATCGGCTCGCTGCTGGGTCCCATTCTGGACCTGAAGCGGGAGAACGATCGCGGCATCCTCTCGCGCACCGCCGGCGCCGCCCATGGATGGATGCAGGCGCTGTTCGGCCCGCGCCATCCCGGCGTGAAGATGATCGCCCTTCTGGTGGTCGCGGTCGTCGCCTTCTTCAGCCTGGTGAACGGGGATTATCGCGTCTCGGCCAAGACGGTCGTCGAGGGCGCGGTGCAACGCGCCGCGGTGGCGCCGTTCGACGGCCATATCACGCAAAGCGACGTACGGGCCGGCGACGTGGTGCGCGCCGGGCAGGTGCTGTGCCGGCTGGATGACCGCGACCTGAAGCTGGAGCATATGCGCCTCGCCTCGGAACGCGACCAGCTGCTGCGCAAGCACCGCCAGGCGCTGGCGACGCAGGATCGCGCCTCGATGGGCGTGCTGGCCGCGCAGATCGCGCAGACCGAGGCGCAGCTGGCCCTGGTCGGGGACCGCCTGGCCCGCGCGACGCTGGTCGCCCCCTTCGACGGCGTGGTCGTCAGCGGCGACCTGACGCAATTGCTGGGCGCGCCGGTCGAGCAGGGGAAGGTGCTGTTCCAGATCGCCCCGCTGGATTCCTACCGCGTGGTGCTGGAAGTCGACGAACGCGACATCGACGCGGTCGCGGTCGGGCAGACCGGCGACCTGACGCTGTCGGGCCTGCCGCATCAGCAATTCGGCTTCGTGGTGCAGCAGATCACGCCCGTCTCGGTGTCGCAGGAAGGGCGCAACTTCTTCCGCGTGGAAGCGCAGCTGCAGACCGCGATGGACCGCCTGCGCCCGGGGATGGAAGGCGTCGGCAAGATCATGATCGGCGACCGCAAGCTGTTCTGGATCTGGACCCACAGCCTGACCGACTGGCTGCGCTGGTGGGCCTGGAAGGAACTGCCATGAGGTCCGGCCGAGCGGCGCCATGAACGCGCCCGTCCTTTCCAGCCTGTGGTACCGCGTCGAGACGCTGCGGCCGCGCCTGCGCTCCCACGCGCGGCTGTATCGCCATCGCTATCGCGGCCAGCTCTGGTACCTGCTGCAGGACCCCGCCTCGGGCCGCGTGCAGCGCTTCTCGGCCGCCGCGCGCCTGGTCATCACCCTGATGGACGGCAGGCGCACGGTCGCCGAATTGTGGGACATCGCCAACCGCCGGCTGGGCGATGATGCGCCGACACAGGACGAGCTGATCCATCTGCTGGGGCAGCTGCATGCCTCGGACCTGCTGCAGAGCGACGTGACCCCCGATGTCGCCGAACTGTTCACCCGCGGTGAGCGGGAGGAGCGGGCGCGCTATCGCCGGTCATTCGGCAACCCGATGGCGTTCCGCCTGCCGCTATGGGACCCCGACCGGTTCCTGGACCGGTTCCAGCCGATGCTGCGCCTGATGTGGGGACGCTGGGGCGCGGTGGTGTGGTGCGCGGTGGTGCTGCCGGCGCTGTTCCTGCTGCTGCCGCACTGGCCGGAACTGTCCAACGGCTTCACCGACCGCGTGCTGGCGGTCGACAACCTGATCGTGCTGTATCTCGCGTTCCCCATCATCAAGGCCCTGCACGAGCTGGGCCACGCCGCCGCGACCAAGGCGGGTGGCGGAGAGGTGCACGAACTCGGCGTCATCCTGCTGGTCCTGCTGCCGGTTCCCTATGTCGAGGCATCGGCCGCGTCCACGTTCCGGTCGAAATACCAGCGTGCCGTGGTCGGCGCGGCCGGTGTGGCCGTGGAGCTGTTCATCGCGGCACTGGCCTTCTACCTGTGGCTGCTGATCGAACCCGGCGTCACCCGCGCGGTGCTGTTCAACGTGATGGTGATCGCCGGCGTCTCGACCCTGGTGTTCAACGGCAATCCGCTGCTGCGCTACGACGCGTACTACATCCTGGCGGATCTGCTGGAGATCCCGAATCTGGCGGTGCGGTCGCTGCGATACTGGTCGTATCTGGCGGAACGATACCTGCTGGGCGTGCGCGACGCCGAACCGCCCGACGCGTCGGCGGCCGAGAAGGCCTGGCTGGCGGGCTACGGCATCGCCTCGACGATCTATCGCATCATGGTCACGGTGCTGATCGCGCTGTTCATCGCCACGAAGTTCTTCATCATCGGCGTGGTGCTGGCGATCTGGGCGATGTTCGCCATGGTGTTCGCCCCGCTGGTGAAGGGCATCCGCCACCTGGCCGCCAGCCCGCGCCTGCGCCGTGGCCGCCGCCACGCGCTGATGGCCGTCGGCGGCCTGATTGCCGCCGTCGTCGGCTTCATCGCCTTCGTCCCGATCCCCTATCACACCCATGCCGAGGGCGTGGTCTGGCTGTCGGAACAGGCCTTGGTGCGCGCCGGCACCGGCGGCATCGTCGACTCCTTTGCTTCCCGCCCGGGATTTGCCGTCCAGGAAGGCGATCCGCTGATCCGCTCGGTCGAGCCGAACCTTGCCGCGCAGGTGCGCGTCGCCCAGGCCAAGGTGGCCGAACTGGAAGCGAGCTATGCGTCCGAGGCTCCGAACGATCGCGCCAAGGCGGCGATCATCCACCAGCGCCTGGTCCAGGAACGCGCCGCGCTGGCCTCGGCCGCCGGACGGGAAGCCGACCTGGTGGTGCATGCCCGGACGTCGGGCACGTTCATGGTCGCCAACCTGAACGACATGCCCGGCCGCTTCTTCCGCAAGGGGGAGCTGATGGGATACGTGATCGGCCGCACCCCGCCGATCGTGCGCGTGGTGGTGCCGCAGGATGCCGCCGACCAGGTGCGCGCGGGGACCGATCGCGTGCGGGTGCGGATGATCAACCGCAACCACGACATCCTGGAAGGCCGCATCGTGCGCGAGGTGCCCGGCGGCGAGGAGTATCTGCCCAGCAAGGTGCTGGCCACCGAGGGCGGCGGTGCCATCGCGACCGATCCGCGCGACCCCAAGGGGCCCAAGGCGCTGCAGCGCATGTTCCAGTTCGACGTCAGCCTGCAGGGGCGGTCGCATTTCGACCTGTTCGGCCAGCGCGTGCTGGTGCGGTTCGAACATCACGCCACCCCGCTGCTGGTGCAGTGGTATCGCGCCATCCGCCTGCTGTTCCTGTCGCGCTTCAGTGTCTAGGGACGCGCTGCTCGCGGACCCGGCGGTCCTGGCGCCCGGGCGCCCCTACTCCGAACGGACGGAGAAGGACCCGCCGCTGCACGACCGCATCGCCGAGTTCCTGCTGTCCAACACGATCCATCCGCTGTGGCAGCGCATCCGCAACCCCGCCCGCGGGTTGCGCGCGATCGCGGCGCTGGCCGATCGCCACGACGCCGCCTTCCGCGCGCTGTGTGATGCGGAACTGGCCGAGCGGGCGCGGGCGATGCGGGGGCGGCTGCGCCGGCAGGGGTTTGCGCCGGCGCTGGTGGGCGAATGCTTCGCCCTGGTGCGCGAGGCGGCGGCCCGCACGCTGGGCAAACGTCACTACACCACGCAGCTGATGGCCGGCTGGGGCCTGCTGCAGGGCCGCCTGGTGGAGATGGCCACCGGCGAGGGCAAGACCTTTGCCGCCACCCTGCCCGTGTGTACCGTAGCGCTGGCCGGCTATCCCGTGCATGTGATCACCGTCAACGACTACCTGGCCGCGCGCGACGCGGCCGAGATGGCGCCGCTGTACGAGTTCCTCGGCCTGGATGTCGGCACGGTGGTGCAGAACATGCAGAAGCCCGAACGGCGGCAGGCCTATGCGCGGGCGATCACCTATTGCACCAACAAGGAACTCGCTTTCGACTATCTGCGCGACAGCATCGCCCGTGGCCAGGGCGGCAGCCGGCTTCACATGGCGCTGGGGCGGATGCGCGGCGCGCAGGCGCACGACGACGCCCTGGTGCTGCGCGGCCTGTATTTCGCCATCGTCGACGAGGCCGACAGCGTCTTCATCGACGAAGCCCGCACGCCGCTGATCCTGTCGGCGTCGATCGACGCGCCGGACGAGGCCGCCACCTGCGAGCGCGCCCTGGCGGTGGCCGGCGCACTGGATGCCGAAGACCATTACGACATAGAACTGGCCGAACGGAACGTGGTGCTGACCGAGGCGGGGCGGACGCGGGTGAGCGAGCTGACGCGCGGGCTGGACGGGGTCTGGGTTTCGGCCCGCGGGCGCGACGAGCTGGTCACGCAGGCCCTGGTCGCTCGGCTGCTGTTCCATCGCGACATCCATTATGTCGTCGTCGAGGGAAAGGTGCAGATCGTCGACGAATCCACCGGCCGCGTGATGCCCGACCGGTCGTGGGAACGCGGCCTGCACCAGCTGATCGAGGTGAAGGAATCCTGCGAAATCACCGATCAGCGCGAGACCCTGGCTCGGCTGACCTATCAGCGCCTGTTCCGCCGGTATCTACGCCTGTCGGGCATGACGGGCACGGCGAAGGAAGTCGCGCGCGAGATCCGCTCGATCTACGGGCTGGACGTGGTGCGCATCCCGCTGCACCGCCCGTCACGCCGCAGCTACCGGGCGGTCCGCGTCTGCCATACGCGCGACGAGAAATGGCAGACGGTGGCGGATGCCATCGCCGGGCTGGTGGCGCGCGGGCGCCCGGTGCTGGTGGGCACACGATCGGTCGGCGCGTCCGAGGAGATCAGCGCGGTGCTGCGCGCCCGTGGCATCGGGCATGCGCTGCTGAATGCCAAGCAGGACACG
>CAYZKM010000012.1:0-28340 GCA_964478525.1 uncultured Bifidobacterium sp. | reverse complement strand
GCCAGTCCTGCACGGATTTCAACCCGGCCTCGAGGTCGATGCAGACGGTCTCCCGTTCAGGCAGGTGCTTGAGCTGGGTGGTCTTCCCGGAGCCCGTGGGGCCGAACAGCGCGACGGTAGATTTGTTCGCCCCGTGCGATAGCCGTTCGTCGGCGGTAACGATACGAAGGGCCATCACATGCCCTCCGTGTTCAGCGTGAGCTTGAAGGTCTGACGTCCGGTGCGAACGGTGCGTGCGGGTTCGAACACGGTGCGGATACGCTCGGGCCAGGCGGCATACGCGCGTTCGGCAACCTTGAAGCTGACTTCGACATAGTCGCCTGGATTCTCACCGCCGACGCGGATGCGTTCGACTAGATCGGCCAATTGGCGCTGGTCCCAGTCAACCTTCTTGTTGAGTTCCGCCACGACGGTAACGGAGCCATCATTGAAGCGGACGGTGCCTGTGTCTTTGCCCTGCTGACCGCGCAATGCCACGGCCTGCTGTTCATACCGCAGGGCAATGGCCCCTTCGATCCACTCGACGGCACGCTTTGCCATGTCGACCGTGGAGCGAGCCTCCTCCTGCAACAGGGCGAGATGCTCGGCGGGCAGGTTGATCACTTCACCGATCGGCCGCTGGCGCACAGCCTCAAGCGTCGGACGATTGCTGCGGACCGCATCCATCACGCGGCCTCCTGCATCACAGTGACGGCCAGCGACTGATCCGGGCCGCGGCGCGTGATGATTGGCAGAGGGATAACGGTCTCCCCGCGGCGTTGGCGCGGACGGGTGCGCACAACCACCAGATAGGCAAAGCATTCAACGTCGATGCGGCGTTGCAGGAGGTGAACCCAGCCGGCCTCGCCCATGCGCATCACACAATCCGCCAGCGCGTCCAGTTCAAACCGCTCGTCTTCCGGCAGGTCGGAGATGATTTTGTAACGATCGCGGGCCAGAAAGCCGACATGATACGCGATGGTGTCGCCCGGCGACGCCGAGGTCACCCAATCGCACAGCGCGTTGGCATCCCTGACATCAGGGACCATCATGCTGGGGTCACTTTGGATGTCAGCGGTCAGACACAGACTGTCGGGGGTCAGAGGGCACATGGCCTTGGTCCTTTGTTCTCGAGTGGGGCTGCTAAGTATTTACCGATCGAGAGGCGCGATTTTCCCACGGGTGCGATCCGCCATCCCGAGACCCGCGGCGCGAAGCCACAGGTGCAGGTCATCCACGGATCGGTAGAACGCGGAGCGTGAGCGCCCGCTCAGGCGCTGTGCGGTCGCGATCTCACCCTCGGTCTGCATCAGCAGCAGCAAGGTCTGACGCGCCACGCTCGGGAGATCGTCGACCAAGGCCTCCAGGTCGACGCGCTGCGCTGTCGCCACGGCACCATCGCCGTCGTCCGGCTGGGTTGCGGATGACAGCTTCTCGCACGTGTCCCAGGCTTCGATGTCGATCGGGACCAGAACCGTCCGCCGTTCGCTGCTTTCGGCGAGCGTGCGGTCCGCGACGACATGACGGGCGAGCAGACCGACGAAGGTGGTCCAGGCGCTCTGGGTGGCGTCGTATTGTGGCGCCCGCTCGACGATGGCGACCAGGATATCCTGGCGGAGATCATCCCTGTCGGCGAGGTCGCGACCGCCCTGCCGCATCCAACGATTGGCGTGGCGATGGGCGGCGGCGAGTGCGGAGCCAATCCGATTATTATCCCAGACTGGGTAGATTGGAGGGGGAGGGCTGTGTTGCGGAAGCACCGGATAGTCCTCTGCGGTTTGGAGCGATGTGATGGGGCAAACCCAGCACAAAAATCGCCGATGCCGTGAGGCGGGATAGGGCGGAAAGCGGGGCGGATTTTCGGGACTATTTAGGAACTCACTGTGATCGCGCCATAAAATACCGGTCAGAGGCCCGAAAGGGCGGGATTCGGGGCGGAAAGGCGATTTCCGCCCCACCGGTCCCACATGCCTCTGGACTCCGCCGCGTTCTGGAACATACGATGAACATCTGCATTGATGAAACGCCAAACCAGAAGGAACGGTGTCCTATGACGCTCTATGTCCATTACCCCTACCAACCGGGGCCCCATGCCCTGCGAGGCATGGCCGTCGCGACCATTCGGGCGGTCGCCGCACAGGTGCGCCACCAGGTCCAGCGCGATCCGGATATGCTGGCCGTGACCATTCCCGCCCTGGTGAGGGCTTGCCAGCAGATCGACGTGAACGGTCGATGTCTCGACATCGCCTGGGACCTGGCACATCCGGTGTCAGACGAGAAAGGCCGCCCGGTCCTGGGGATCTGCGGCACCGAGCCCGATGAGCCCGATTGCGCCTATATCTCCGTCAATCCGGAATTGACGGTGAATCGACCCGATCTGGAATTGTCCACGGCCGCGCACGAGCTGGGCCACATGCTGTTCGACGTGCCCGCGGCGTTGGCAACCGGCACACGGCATTACCGCGCCATCGCCGCCGGGGCCGACGTGTTGGACCGGTCGCCCCGAGGCGCCGAAGGCCGGGCGAACGAATTCATGGGGGCGTTCCTGACGCCACCGATTGCCCTGCACACACGGTTGCTTGCCATGGCGCGGAGCGAAGGGCTGCGACTGGCCCGGGCGCCTCATCAGGGACGACCCTGTGCCCCAGTGCTCGCAGCGGGCAATCCACCTGACGCCGTCGCCGGCATTCTGGCCGCCTTGGCCGCGGAATTCGGTGTGTCCGAGCGCTTCGTCACGGTGCGGGTGTCGCTCTATGGGCTGATCAAGGGAGGTCGCGGATGAGCTTCGGACAGATCGTGCGAACCCGGCGGATGGCCATGGGGATCGGCCTCAACGATTTCTCGGATCGGCTCGGCATCTCGCCGGCCTATTGGTCGCGCATTGAGCGAGGACATGAGAAGCCGCCGCGGGACGAACTGATCGAGCGGGCGGCGGCGATCATTGGCATGCGGCTCGATGAACTATTTGTGGAGGCGGAACGTCTACCGCCCGACATGCGGCGCGACCTTGGCAAGGTGGTGCAGGCGTATCGCCGGCTACGGTCGTTCAACGCACGGTAGGGGAGGAAGATGTGGCAACAAAATACTTTCGGAAGCAATTCTATCGGCTCGATGAACTCTGCGAACGATGGGGCATGCTCCTGGCTGACTTCGAACCGTTCGCCCTGGGCGATGAGCTACGGCTGTCTGTCGTTGTGGGTGGGGTCATGGTCGAGTTCGGCTCCTGGGATCAGGTCGACGAGGAGGAATGGTGCCGTATCCCGGAAGGGACGAAGTTCCTGACGGGCGTCGTGGACCTTCGGGGAGACCATGCGTGGCACATTTTGCGTATGGGCCGTTACGCGGTCGATCAATTTGTCGTTCCGTCCGGCAAATACATGGATATCTCTATGTCTGACGTGCATGAGGGAATCCTCGAGGTTCGCAGGGAGGACCTTGTCCTGCGACACGTCGAGGTCGAACGCTTTGAAGCGGCCCAGGGCATAACGGTCGCCAGTGGTCCGATTGGACGCGCCGATATCGTCGCGCTGCCCGCGCGGGCGCGCGGTGCGCAGCCGACGCACGATTGGGATGCCTTCTGGATCGAGGTCGCCCGCACGCTTTATTTTGAAGGCGTGCCCTCCAGCCAGTCGGCATTGGTCGATCGATTGCGCTCGTGGTTTGAGACCGAGAACCGGAAAGTGCCCGATGACAGCACGATCAAGAAGAAGCTGAAGCCGCTCTGGCAGATCTTCCTGCCGGAGGCCGAGCGGCGGTCCGCGTGAGGGCGGTTGGTCACCGGATATTCGCACCCGTGGGAAAATGGGCGGTCTCGATCGGTAGATACTTGGTAGGACAATCCGCGATGGACCGTCATGCCGCCGCTCAACCCACCGAACACGCATCTCCCGCCCCTCCTCCGTGAGGTCTGCGCCATCCTGGCCCGCGGCATTCTGCGGCTCAGGAGCCGCGCCGTCACGGAAACGGGCGCCACGGACGCGTCCGGCGCCGACCAGGGAGAGAGTTCGCTACACTTCCCGCCACCCCAGCCCGTGTGTGCCAACCGGAGAAACCGGAGACGCGCATGACCAAAACCAAGACCTCGCGGTCGGAATCACCGCCCGCCATCACGATCCCCGCCATCCCGAAACAGGACGTGCTCGGCCGTCTGGCCGCACTGACGGGCGCCAGCATGGCGGACCTGAAGGACCAGTGGCGCGCGCTGTTCGGCGCGGAGCCGCCGCCCTACAGCCGGAAATTCCTGGAGAGTCGCCTCGCTTACCGGATCCAGGAACTGGCCTACGGCGGGCTGAAGCCTGAGACCGTTAGGCGGCTTGAAGCATTGGGCGAGCAGATCGACGGCAAGAATATTGCGCTGCGCCGCATCCGACAGGAACAACGCCCGATCGCCGGCACCCGTCTGTTGCGGGACTGGCAGGGCGTCGAGCACGTCGTGACCGTGCAACTCGATGGGTTCGAATGGCAAGGGAAGCCATATCAATCACTGTCGTCGGTTGCCCGCGCCATCACCGGCACGCGCTGGAACGGCTGGACCTTCTTCGGCCTGCGCGCCCGAGGTGACGCATGACACGCCGACCCCGCGACGCAGCCGCCGCCGCCATGCCGGCCACAGTGCGAAAATGCCGCTGCGCCGTCTACACTCGCGTCAGCACCGACGAGCAGGCCAGCAAGGAGTTCAACTCCCTGGCGGCCCAGCGCGATGCCGCCGAGGCGTTTATTGCATCCCAGCGCGCCGAGGGATGGCTGCTGGTGCCCGACCACTATGATGACGCTGGCATTTCCGGCGCCACGTTGGAACGCCCCGCATTGCAACGCCTGCTGCGCGATATCGAGGCCGGTCGGGTTGATATCGTAATATGTTACAAGATCGATCGATTGAGCAGATCGCTCATGGACTTTTCACGCCTGATCGAGGTGTTCGACGCCAACAACGTCACGTTCGTGTCCGTTACGCAGTCGTTCAACACCACGACCAGCATGGGACGGTTGACGCTCAACATCCTGCTAAGCTTCGCACAATTCGAGCGTGAGGTCATCGGCGAGCGCGTGCGCGACAAGATCGCCGCCTCCCGCGCGAGGGGGATTTGGATGGGCGGACCTGTTCCACTTGGTTACCGAGTCGAGAACCGAAAGCTTCTGATCGACGAGCCCAACGCTACCACGGTCCGCCGGGTGTTCGAGGGTTTCGCCGAGGCAAGGTCCGCGACACGCCTGATGCCGACCCTCCGGGCCGAGGGTTTGCTCACCAAGACGGGACGCCCATTCGACAAAGGCTCGATCGCCAAGCTGCTGGCCAACCGGGTCTACCTCGGCGAGGCGGTGCACAAGGGGACGGCTTATCCCGGCGAGCATGATGCGATCGTCACGCGCGACCTCTGGGACCGCGTACAGGCCATCTTGCAGGAGGGGCCGCGCAGCCGCGGGGGGGCTGCCCGTGCCCAGACCCCTGCCCTGCTGCGCGGCCTGCTATTCGGTGCAGACGGCCGGGCAATGACGCCGACGCACACCCGTAAGCGTGGGCGCCTCTATCGATATTACGCCTCGCAATCCGTGTTGAAGGGGGGGTCCAACGACGCCCCCTTCCGCCGGTTGCCAGCCGGCGAGATCGAGGGGCTGGTGATGCAGCAGGTCCGTGCACTCCTCCGCCAGCCGGAGATCGTCGTCGGCACCTGGCGCGCCGCACAGGTCGAAGCACCAGATGTCACCGAAGTCGAGGTGCGGGAGGCGCTCGAGCGGCTCGACCCGTTGTGGGACGAACTCTTCCCCGCCGAACAGGAACGTATCGTCCGATTGCTGGTCGCCCGGGTCACGATCAGCGATGCCGGGGCAGAGATCAAACTGAACCTCGAGGGACTGACCGGGCTGGCGCGTGAACTCGGCGTCGCCGGCGGCGATGAACGGAGAGCGGCATGACGACGGTCACAGTGTGTGTCCCGCTGACGATCCGGCGGCGGGGTGGGCGGAAGATGATCATCTCGCCGGATGGGATAGCAGCGCCGGCAGGGGCACGGGCGCCGGCTGACACCGCCATCACACGCGGCGATCCAGCGCTGGTGAAAGCGCTGGCGCGGGCGTTTCGGTGGCAGCGGATGTTGGAGACCGGCGCTGCCTGCTCGGTCTCCGACATCGCCCGCCAGGAGAAGCTGAACACGTCCTACGTAAGCCGGGTGCTGCGGCTGACCTTGCTGGCGCCGGACATCGTGGAGGCTGTTCTGGATGGGCGGCAGGCGCCGGGGATGATGCTGCAAAGACTCCTTGAGCCGTTCCCGGTTGAGTGGGACCGGCAATCCCGCACGATCGGGGAGCGGCCGGCTTAGGACCAGCATTGCCATGCCTGAGTCACAGATTTGTTGCCCAAGGCGGGTCCTTGCAAACAACCGAGGCGGAGCCCCGGGGGGAGCGCCGCCTCGTCATTCAACCGGACCATCCCATACAACTCGTTCCGAGCCTTGCGGCCATGGGATCGGCGGCAACCCGGCAGCGTGATGCATGTCCGAGTGACAACTGAGACAATACCGGATTGTTCCTGGATATCAACACGATCCTAATCCGGCAGGCGCATCCTGGCATGCCACCCCAGGAACCCCGGCAAAACATCCGTCCGAGCGGAAACACAACGCAGGCACCTTGGCGTCATCGCAGGACGGCAACCCACCGCCGCGACAAAAACCAAGGAGCCCTCCAATGTTCAAGACCTTCGCGATCGCCGGCGTCGCCACCGCCCTGCTGTTCGGTGCCGTCCCGGCCCACGCCCTCATCACCGGGAATGCCCTGACGGAGAACGCTCTGACCCAGAACGGTCTGGACTGGAACGCTCTGACCGCAAACGCCCTGACGGGAAATGCCATCACGGAGAATGCTCTCACGGACAACGCCTTAACCGGCAACGCCCTGACCACCAACGCGCTGACCCAGAATAGCATCCGTCCGACCGCGGTGACAGGACGCCAGACCCTGGGCACGACGACCGGGCTGCACATCATTGCCGTCGAGTTGCCGGTGGCGCGCTGATCCCACGCGGCGCGTCGGCAGGTCGCCATCACCCCACAAATTCCCACCGACAACGCCCGTCAGGTCCCTGGCGGGCGTAGCTGTGTTCGTGCCCCCGGGTCCCAGGTGTGAGGGCGTCCCATTCCTGAACCTGCCATCGCACCACCAGCGACAGATCGGCCTCTCCCGCATAGATCCCATCGCGGTGCATCCGTCCATGAGCTGGCAGCCATTGCACCCTGACGCGACCGGGGCCGCCATGTCAGCAACCCTGCTGGCACAGGGTCGTTTGTGGGAGGCGCTCTGGCAGCGGTCTTAAGCGACAGCTCCCACGTGAAGGGTGCGGATTGGGAGAAAGTTGCAGCATGCGTAAGACGGGGGACTGCATGATCCAACCGCAGCCCGCGCGGCTCGGAAAACACCGCGTGATTACAACGTGGTGTGAGTTGGTACTAAATCGCCCAAGTCAACACCCCCGGAGAGAAACCGCCTCCAGAGAGAGAATTTCGGGCATCCCAGGGCCGGTGAGGTCAACACCCCTTCCAAGAACCCTGCGGAACACTGCGGAGTTTTGCGGCTGCCCGAACTGGAGAGAGAGTCCCTCCGGCGGAAGGTGGCGTCCCGTACGGGGTTCGAACCCGTGTTACCAACGTGAACCATTGAAAGCCCTGTCATTTCAATGGCTGTACTGGAAAATCCTGTATGGCCCAACTACCAGCCAAAACGATGGTGCGGCAGGTCTGCGACCCCGCCTTGGGCATTGCGGAAAGGCTCGCACCGCCTGACCCCTGACGGATCCAGGTCAGCGGCTGCCTTCGGACGATCAGCGCGATTGGGCATATCCAATTGCGCGGCGGACGTCATCCTTCAGCGCGTCCAGTTCGCACATTGTGTGCTCCGCGTACGTGGATGACCTGTGATGCGGTGGATGAGCACGGGGGCGCCACCTTGCGCCGATTTCGGCCAGAATTTGGTCATGAAGGACTATGAGATCTGCCACCGGCAACGAGGTAAGGATCGAGTTCATTGATCGCTCTGTTAGGATAAGGCGGGCTCGGAGCCAGCACGATCGCGCTTCCGTTAACCAGGGTGGAGTTGTCACTCGCCGATAACCCCGGAACAGGCGCGCATCTGACTGACCTACTGTTGCCATTTTGCCACATGGGGCTGTCGTGGACAAGCGGATATTGCGCGACGAAGGCGTCAGAACAATTTGGACTGCGCCAACGGCCCGCCGGCGATCGTCGTCAGGTCATAGCTGGAGATCAGCACCTCTGCGACGGTTGTCTCGGTCGCGGAGACGCCATGCGTCGTGATTACCGCTGATTAAGAGATTGGTGTGGAGGTCGCTAGTGCATTGATCTGCTTATTGACGACATCCAGCGCGCCGGATTTAGAGACGCTGTCGACACGAGAGGGGGCTCTCACACTTTGCCGCCTTCCTTCCGACGGTCGAAACTGCAGCTATCGGCCGTAGTCAGGAGGTGGCGGATTGGACATCGTTACGGATCGCCCATACATTGCCGGTTCTCCAACTGGAGAGCGGGGCGGCAATTCCGTGTGCGATCCGGGTCGCATAGTTCGGGCTGTGGGGCAGCAGTCTCGACCCCCGTCCAGATGGGGTCAGGCAGCCGAGGGACAGATTACCCCCGCTTGGGTAACCATCGGCGCAGAGCCTGGTCGATAGCCGGCGGGCCGACGTAGGCGATGACGAATCCCGCCGCGTTCGTCTCCCACGGCCCCAATCGGAAATGCTCCCCGACAGCCAGCCCCAGCATGCCCAACCCGATCGCGGCAGGCAGCTCCCACAGCAGGTTCCACCCGAGGCGCCGATCTGGCCTGCGGGAGAGCGCCACTAGGCGGCCGACGATGCCGGCGCTGGCCGCAGCCGCGCCCTGGGCGGCGAGTTCACCCACCGATGGTCCGTCCACCATCAATCCTCCTCCTAGCTGCCGCGGATCACGCGCCAGCTGGCGCCGTCTGACACCAGGTCCGCCCAGGCGCCCGCCGTCGCGGGGAGGATGGCTGTTCCGGCCGTGGTCGCATTGCGCGGGATCACGTTGCTCGACGCCGAGACGACGGCCTGCGCCGCAACCGTGGTGATCGTGAGCACCCGCCCCGCACAGCTTGAGGCGGCCGGCAGCGTGACCGTCCGCGTAGCGGCCGCATTGTAGATAATCGCTGCGTCGTCAATACCGACGGTGTAGTCGGCGGTTTTCACGACCGGCGCGGCCAGTGACAGCGCGCCCGCCACCGCCAGCCGGGTCGCCGGCGCCATGGCGCCGATCCCGACCGACCCGGCGATCCGGATCGCCCCGTCAGAGGCCTGCACCGTCAATGGCGCATCCTGATACGCGCTGTCTGTGCCGAATCGCTGGATGGCGAAATCGCCGTCGGCCAAGCGGCCGGCCGCCCAACGTTGCACCGGCGACGGCTCCGGTGAGGTCCAGAATGTGAACATGCCGGTCTCGGCGTCAGCCGCCCATATCTGCACTTCGGTGGCGTTCGTGCCGTCACCGGCGTAGAGCGCGGCCTTCCCCCACAGGTATACATCGGAGGTCAGGGGCCCGGCGACCTCAACATCTTCCCCTGCCGGCGCCAGCAGAATGCCCTCGGTCTCGACGCCGGGCGTGATCGCCAGGGTGCAGCCAGAGCCAGGCTGCGCGACGATACGCCAGGTCGGACCGGCCCCGGCCGAGTAACCTGACCCACCGGAGACCGAGATCCCGGTCAGGGCTCCACCCGAGACTGTCGTCGTCGCGGTCGCCTGCGTCCCGGCATAGGCCTGCCCCTTGAGCACCCGCGCGTCACCCTCGTCCGCATAGCGTCCCGGCGGACCCAGCACGACCGAGACACGGCCGGCGTAGTAGCCCGACCCGCCGGAGTAGATGGCGGCAGTGGCTGCCCCACCCGAGACGCCCGTGGTCAGGGATGCCCCATTGCCACCTCGGTCGTTCGTCGTCGTCGCGACCGTCCCGGGATCGGCGCCGGTGTAGGCCGCAGGCCGCCGGTTCGTGACTGCGGTGACCGCCCCTGTGGCGTCCACTGCGTCAATCGTCCAGATCCCGCCCGCGGCATACAGTTCGGAGCCCGCGCAATATCCGACACCGCCGGAGACGGGCGTCGCCTCGGTCGCGATCTTGACCCCGGCGTCCGCACCGATCACCAGGCGACCGGGCTTCGAGCCGACATAACCCACTGCGCCAGGCGTGCGCACATCGCCGCCTCGGGCGACGACGATCGTCCGGGAGATGCCGTCGCCGCCCTCCATCGACTGGACGGTGAGGGGATTGTCCGGCGAACCGTCGTCCGGTGCTGTCGCGGAAGGATCGTGGCGGATGTGCACCGGCCAGTCGAGGCGGTCCCCTGGCCCTGTCGGCTCAGGAAAATAGGGGCCGTCGTGGAATGGCGACGACGATTTGACATAGCGGTAGGACCCGCTGTCGGCCAGTGTCACCGCTTCGACGGAGGTCGGGTCGATATCGATCCAGTCGCCGTCGTCGGTGTAGTCGTCGTCGGACAGTTCGATGGCGCCAATTCGCCAGGTGTGGACCTCGGCGCCGACCACCACCGGCCGCACGCCAGGCGCAGCCGATCCGCCCTCGATCTTGATCCCGTCCAGATGTCCGCGGGTGCGCGGACCGATTTGCACCGGCGGATAGGGTGAGCCGCTTCCCGGCGAGACATTGTTGACGGCGGAAATCCGCATATTCTGCGCCCGGACGAAGGTGGTCGCACCCTGGCCTAGCTTGGGGAAACGCCAGGCGTCCTTTCCGTCTACCGCGTAGAGCCAGAGCGGGTGATCATGACCGCCGGCATAGGCGTCGATCAGGTCGACATTCGAGCATGTGTTGGTCATGCGAATGCCGAACGTCTCGAGATCCTGGCCGGAGTTGGCGCGCGCCTCGACCTCGAGGCGATGGCACCGGCCCCAAACGTTGGAGAATTCGGCCCCGTAATGGTGGCCAGCCTCGATATTGCCGTCCATCAGGAAGTCATCGACGCGATCATGCAGGTGAAAGCCCACGCCGCAGAAATAGGACTCCGTCACTGTATAGGCGCTTTGTGTGACGGTGACAGTCGCACCGGCCCCGTTGCCGCCGCCCCGAGTGTGCGATCCCTGCGGGTCGCTCGACAGGCAGCGTGTGGCGATCGCCCCGCCTGGCGCAGTCAAGGAGCCGCCGCGCCAGATGATATCGCCGAACGTGAGGATGCCGCCGCTCCCGTCTACTGTGGCAACCGGCAGGAGATCACCGGTTTCGGTCTGGATCAGGTCGCCGCCGACGTAGCCCGAACCTGCGGCCGACACAGTGATCCCCGTGGTCGCGCGCCAGGCGTAGGTTCCCTGAATGAAGAACGGCCATTTCGTGTAGGCACGGTTGTCCTTAATCGGGGAATACTCGCCGATCCCGGACAGGTCGAAACTGACGGGGCATTCGGAGATGTTGTGCAGGCACTTGATCGGCCCCGCCGTTCCGTAGAACCCGGTGTGAAAGCCGAGCACCCGGCAGTTCTCGACACGTTGGTTCACCTGGTTGAACCAAATGCCCATCGTGCGCGGCGCCCGATGGAACTGCAGGTTGGTGCCGGCGAAAATGTCGTGCGTCGTCGCCAGGCGCACGGTGACTGACGTGCTGGCGGTGATGGCCGCGACGATACCCGCCTCCGGGATGCCGCGGCCGGTGACATAATCGCCGACCGAGATGCCCGCCGTATTGGCCAGCGGGATCACGTTGCCGCCGGCGGTCAGCGTGGTGGGGCCGGACTGGCGGGTAACCACGCTGCCGCGCGGCACGCCGTTCTCGGCCGTCCACTGCGCCAGCGCCAGCTTGTACCAGGTCAGGTCCGGCGGCTGCTTCGGCAAGCCGGCGCGGACGATATTCAGCCCCTCGACAACGCACTGGCCGTTGAGCTGGACCCGGCACCAGGGGTGCAGGAACAGGCCATTGGTGAATTGCGGCCAAGTCGAGGCCAGACTTGACGAATTCGGCTCGGCCCAGGTGATCCCCGATCCGCGCAGAATCGCGCCAGACGGCACCCGGAGATAATCCGACCCGGCGGCACCACGGCCGAAATAGAAATAATCACCAGCGGCACAGGTCAGTTCGATGCCTCCGGAGATTGTTCCGAATGCGGACATGATGTCGTTGATCCGGTCGGTATTGTCCGTTGGCGGCGGCTGGAAGCAAACCCAGGTCCCGCTATCCATCGTGACGGCCGAGCCGGAGATCGTGACTGAGGTGTTCGTCGTGACGGCGGCTACCGTCACCCCGAATGCAATCGCGGGGTGGTGTGCCCACATTCCGACCTGGATGCCTGTCGTGTCGGCGATCGGGATCGTAGTCGCGGCCGAGACAGCGCCGGACGTCTGATAGGCGACCGGGACAACGTAATCCCGTTTCAGGCCCATCTGGACCATCGGCAGCTTGAGCCCGTAGTCGCGACGGACCAGGAAGCCGCCGGTCACCGCGAATGCCAGGCCGAGCCCGTCGGCCGCGCGCGGCCCGAAGCGCAGCGAGGCGCCGGAAGCTACGGTGCCCGAGATATTCGCCGACAGAGTGATGGAGGCGTTCGGCTTCACCGCGCGGATGAACGTTCGGGCCGGGATGTTCGTTCCCACGACCGCCATCCCGGCGGCCAGGCTGGACGTGTCGGCGATAGGCAGCTCCACTCCGGAGGCGGTCGACGCCGACGTGGTCTTGGTGACGTCCGCCACGAAATCGAATGTGCCGCCACCCCCGTCGCCGGCCGCATAGAATCCGCGGACGTTGACCGCCAGCGATGGCGCCAGCGCTACCGCCGCCGCATACGAGGCATAGGCAGTCGCCGCGGCGATCGTCGAGAACGTCAGGGCACGAGCGTCGGCATAGCGTCTCGTGACCGCGTGGGCGTCCGCGGTCGGATCCAATGTCAGCGTGATCGCCCCGGCGACGGCGGCCGTCCCATTGATGGTGATGTTGCCGGCCGTGATCGGCACCCCGCCGCCCAGCAGTTGCTGCAGGCTGGCGTACGTGTATGGCGTGCCAGGCGATCCCTGTTGCAGCAGGATCCGGTCAGTCGCACCGACGCCACTCGCAGCATTGAATTCGCCGATCTGCTTCTGTGCCATGGAGCCTCACAATTCCGCGGAGAGGATGCCGGCCGCCGAGGCCAGGTTGCTGATGAAACCGGGCGCGGATGCGGTCAGGCCGCTGAAGCCGCTCCAGTCGAGGTGGATCGCGCCGGTCAGTGTGTCGTAGGCCGACACTGTAGGTGCGGTCAGACTGTTCGTTTCGGCGATGCCGGGCTGCAGCACCGAGCCGGAACCGCTGTAGCTCATGCTTGGCGCCGCTCGCATCGGCACCACGGTCGCGCCGGCGATGGCGCAGGCGGATGAGCTGTAGGCGATCGCCGACCAGCCGATCGGCATCAGCTGGCGATAGCGCTGGCACGCGCGTAGCGCGTCAGCGTAGGGCACGCGCTCGGCCATCATGGATGACAAGGTCGATCCGGGCTGCAGCTGCACGTCCGCGAGGTCGATCGTGTCGGCCGCGTTGAGTGGCAGGTTGAAAGTCAGCTGCAGATTGTCGTCGCCGCCGCCCATCGTTTTGCCGGCGATGCTCGGCAGGGAGGCCGAGGCCTGATAGTACGTCCATGTATTTGTCACGGCGATCGTCGCGACCGGCACGTTCACGAGTGCGGATCCCGCACTGCCGAAATTCTGCGTCAGCAGGATGTTGATGGTCCGCGGCGCATCCGCTTTGGCCCAGAGGCCGACGACGACGGTCGAACCGGCCAGATTGTGGACGCCTTCGACTCGCTGGAACAGCTGGCGATAGGTACCACCCGACCCTGCGACAGTGCGCGCGGAGCGCCAGAACCACCTGATCCCGCGGTCGAGCAGCGCGGCGTCAGATGCGGCCTCGCGCGAAACGGCGAAGGTCGATCCTGAACCGTCATAGCTCAATGCCCAGCGGTCCGCCTGGACGCGAGCGGACGATGGGGTGGAGAACGAGGTGCCAAGCTGCCAGACCTCGAATGCACCGTTGACGAGACGGTTCCGAAACCCCGATACCGGACCGAGATTGACGCTTCCCATGCCTCGCAGGTCGGCCGCGGCGAATTCGACGTTATTGCCGGCATCACGATATATCGCATATTCGGCGGGGAGGCTCGTATGGACATACGTCGATGCGGCGAAGTTGAGGCGGCCGGTCGTGTGGCTTGAATTGTCCAACACCGTGTCGCGCGTCAGCGTCGGCGGAGACCCCGCGGTGAATGTTCCGATCCCGTACTCGAACAGCAGACCGGCGGTCAGGTAATAGAAGCATCGCGTTCCGGAGACCAGGCGCGAGGCTAGTGACACGCGCTGGTCGACGTTACCGGTGCTGTTCAGGATGACCGTGGCTGAGGTGCCGGGGCCGGCCACCAGTTCGAGGGTGAAGTCCCTGAACACGGCTACAACCTTTCGACGAACTGACCGGAGACGGAGCGCACCCGCACGCCGCCGGTCGACCAGCCTACATCGGAGACGCCCTCGAGCGTGCCGAACACCGCCTCGCTGGACAGGTCGGGTGAGTCCGTGTCGGGGATGAACAGATAGTTGATCCCCAGATTCGCATAACGGTCGATCTCGCCCCATGCGTTATAGGCCTCGTCATCCGTCACCGCCGGCAGCTGGAATTTGAACATGCGGGCATCGGCGATCGGGGTGATGATCTTCTGCCCGCCGCGCGTGCGGATGACGTTCTGCTGGCGGTCGCGGGCATAGCCGGACTGGATCGAGATCGGATAGGTCGGCTCCCACAGGTCGCCGCCGAACACGAGCGGGACATTGAGGAACCCGTCGGGATTATAGGGATCGACGATCGCGATCGTGAATCCGTCGACGTAGACGGATGCCGGCAGCAGCAGGATCGCCTGGCGGTAACCCGGCGGCGGACCGTTGAGGATTTCCGCGAAGACCGGTGAGCCGCCGGAATAGCCGGTGACAATGACCTGTGCGAGATAGGTCAGGTTCGTGCGGAATATGCCGATCGCGCGCAGCAGGGAGCCGGGTGCCGCGGGGATCACCGTCAGGGTTGCCGTGATCACACCCGCCGGCGTCTGCCAGCCGAGCGAGGCGTCACCGAGATCGCCGGCGACGCGTTCGGGCGGCATCGAGACTTCGGAGGCGGTAGCGACGATCGTTGCCCCCTTCACGAGATTGACCCATCCGATCGCCGTCATATGAGCACTCGCAGTTTCATGGTGGCGTCGCCAGAGCGCAGACCGCGACCGACCACCTGGCCGAGCGCGCCGGTCGAGAGCCCGTAGCTGGGATAGGTGACACGGACGGGATCGCCGAACTCGCGGGCGATCCCGTCGCCGACCGCGACGGTCAGATCGAACAGGCGCCGCCGGCCGGCCCAAAGATCGCCGAGCCGGTTGACCACCGCCTGCGCGTCCACCTGGTCGTTGAGCGACCCGCCGAACGGGTCTGGATCATTGGCGTTGGCATAGGCCAGGCCGACCGGGCCACTGGACCAGTAGGCATAGCGGTCGGCCGTGGCGATGAACCGGCGCTGGTCCTCTGTGGCCGAGCCCGATAGGTCCGTGGTCTGCACCGTGTCGTTGTGCCGCCAGGCGCAGCGGAGCCGGCGGGGCGGCGGTGAGAGGTTCGCCGGCAGGCGCGCCGGGACCAGGTCCTGGATATTCGTCCGGTCGAACGCGGCGACCTCGACCGTCCCCACCGGCAGGGCGCCCAGCACCAGGCAGGACAGCGCTCCGTTGATGTTGGGGGCCACGGCCGCCCCGAAGCCGCCCAGCAGCCAGGCTACCGCCTGCACGCCGTCCATCGCCTGCCCGGACGCCAGGAACAGCCCGGCCTCATAAGGGTAGGACGCGGCCGCGGCCGCGAAGCTGGCGGCATCCAGGTTGGCGGCGGGCAGCAGCATCTCCTCGGACATGACGTAGCGCGCGATCGCCGCCGCCACCGTCACCACGCCGGCAACCGGGAACGCGCCGGTGGCGTCGACGGTCAGCTGCTGCGCCGGCGTCGAACCCACCTGCACCAGGCCGCGACCCGGGTCGTGACGGAACTGTCCGGGCGGCGTGCTGCCGCTATAGAGATCGGCGGTATCGCCGGCGGAGGCGATCGTCGTCCCGCCACCCTCGTAGAGATTGTGGACCGTCCCTGGCCCGTCGGTGTACTGATAGATCAGGTTCGGCCCGTCGATCAGCACCAGCGGAATGTTGTAGCGCCGGCCGCGCAGCATCGGCTTCGTGGTGCCGGCCAGTTCGGCGGGCCCCTCATAGGTTCCGGTACCGGCATAAACGGCGCGCTGCAGCGGCCGCTGCAGCCAGTAGGATGGGTCCCGCAGCGCAATCTGCAGGTCGAACTCGGACAGCAGGGGCGGCGCGGCCAGGCCCGTAAATACGGTCTCGAGCGAGGCATAGGGCGGATCGACGAACAGGCCGCGCATGTCGTCCCAGACCTTGATGCCGCGCTTGATGGTGGCCCGCCGCCCATCCATGTTCCAGGCATCGACGATCGGATCGAACTGCCGATCCACGTTGGCGATCCGCATCGTCCCCCAGCCCCAGACAATCTGCACCTGGCCGGGATCGAGTGGCAGGGCGGCATCGATCGCGAATGCGTCCTGGATCAGTGGCGGATAGGGCACCACCGGGCCGGCTGAGCGGTAACCGACATCCGAGGCGTAAATGGTCGCGTTCGTTTCGGCCGCGGCCGCCAGGAACGAGAATGCTCCCCACGGCGCCACGCCCCAGCCTGGCGCGAACACCGGTGTCTCGCCGGGCTGGAATATGTCGATCTCGGCAACGAAAAATGCCTGCTCCGCATCGACGTGGCCCAGCACGGGCACGTACGGAGAATAGACGTAGGTGCCGTCTGCGTCCGAGAGGAGATCGGGCCCGACGTCGCCGACGATGATGTCGGTCATGCCGCGCGATCCGCCGGCGGCGCGCCGTTGTTCTGGCGCAACTCGAGCTGCACGTCCCGCAGCACCTCGTGGATGGATTTCAGCCAGTCCACCATGGGCTGGTTGGCGCCCGCGAGCACCGCGCGCATCGCGTCCGCGGTCAGACGTTCCGCTGGCCGGCCGACAAATTCCTGCAATGCCGCCGTGACCTGGTTGTACGCCTGCACGTAGCCCGAACCCGAGCCGAACAGGGCGTGTGCAGCGGTCAGGAACGCCTCGGAATAGCCGGTCAGGCCCTGCGCGGCGGCGAAATCGCCGCCCTTCGCCGCGCCGACCTGCGTCGAGAACTGCCGCGAGGCCAGGTCGTATTGCGCACGCGGGGACAGAGGCGAGGCGGCGCCGAGCGCCAGGCCGCGGGCATATTGGGAGATCCCCTGCAGCACGCCCAGCGCCGCCTGTGCGGCCTGGTCCTGCTGTCGGGTCAGCTCCGCCACGCGCTGCTGCGCGGCCTGCGCATCGGCGGCGGCGATCTGGTCATTGTACTGCTTGGCCGTCGCCACGCGCTCGGCGCCGAGCGTGCGCTCCAGCAGGTCCATCTGCGCAAGATAGCCTTCGGTGCCGTCAGCGAGATCGCCATAGGTTGCCAGGATCGCCTCGCGCAGACTGTCACGCTCCTGCTGTGCCTTGATGTCAAGCTCGGCGAGTGCGGCATCGCGGATCGCCCCGGCATCGCCGGACGTTGCCGCCTGCGCCGCCCGCAGGCGCTGCGCCAGCCCCTGGTCGAGCACGTCGAACTGTTTCCCGGCATTGTCGTTCGCCGCCTGCAGGGCCTTGACGCGGGCGGCTGTGAGGCCATCCTCGGCGAGGCCGAGCTTCTGCGCCTCGGCGATCCCGGCAGAGAACTGGGCCGTCAGATCATTGATCGCCTGACCGAGTGTGCCGACCCCGTGCGTCGCATCGGTCTGGCCGAGCTTGATGAGCGCAGGCATCGTCTGGTTGACGAAATTGTTCACCTCATCGACCACAGCCTGGATTTCCGCAGGCGTGCCGAACGATTTCCCGGTGAGTGCGCGGGATAGCGTGTCATTGCCGGGCGCGGTGAACTGAAACTGCGAGAATGCCGAGGCCAGGTCAGCGGATTTGCTGGGGTCCTGGAATCCACCCGGCGTGTTCTGGCCGATCTGGGTCAATCGGCCGAGGCTCGTGATCGTGACGCCGCTCGCGGCCAGAAACTGGTTGATCTGCGCCAGCTGCTGTGATGCCTGCGCGACCTCCTGCGCTGTATCGACGATCTGGCTGACGGTCTGGCCGAGCACGAGCTGGCCGTTCTGGTCCAGGCTGATCCCCGTCGACGAGAAGGCCGAGGCCGGCTTGGGGCCGATGAGGCCGCCCAGCAAGCCACCTGCGCCGCCGCCCAGGATGCCAGCCAGGAGCGGACCCAGGACGGCGCCGACGCCGGGGATGAGCGTAGCCAGCGCGCCCGCCGTGGCGCCGACGCCGGCGCCGATCGTCGGGCCCGGTCCCGTTTTTCCCAACGAGGATTGCAGAAATCCACCGGCGAGTGAGCCGAGTCCGAACCCTGCGCTGACGCCCCCAAGCAGCCCGCCGAACGTCGCCCCACCCTGCTGCGCCAGCACCTGCGCGGACGTCGCCACGCCAGGCACGCTGCCCAGCGCTGCATTCGTCGCCGCCATCGCGCCGACGCCGTTGATACCCGTTGAGAGGAAGGTGCTCAGGCCCGCCAGCACGCCCCCGTCGCCCGTCAGGCCGAACATCTCGCCGAGGCTGGATAGTTTCGACGTGACATCGGTCAGTCCGAGGGCGTCAGTCAGGCGCCCGACCGACAGCACGTTGCCGGCCGAGTTCAGCAGGCTGCCCATCCCACTGCCGCCGGCCGTATCTGTTCCGCCACCCGTCAAGGCCGCCAGGCCCGAGGTCAGGGTCGGCGCTGCGCTGCCGAACAAGCTGTTCTTCAGCGGGTTGACCACGGCGAGCTTCGCGAAATCCGTCAGCACCGACGCCAGGATGGACCTCATCACGCTGCCGAAGTTGACTGCCGCACCCTGACCAGAAAGGAACGCATCGACCAGGCTCTGTCCGAGGCGATCGAAGGCTGTGCCGAGCGTGCCGGTGATCGCCTGGACGGACTGTTCAGCCTGCTGGAACAGGCGTGCCGCATCGCTCGAACGGTTCAGCGCCTCGGCATATTCCTGTACATGCGCCGCGAAATCCGGACTGTTCTGATCGAAGTCCTTGCGTGCCTGCGCATAGGCCCGTTCCAGATTGGTAGCACGCTCCAGCGACACCGCGGTGCCGTCATACGCCTTGTTGATACGCAGCTGCGCGTCCGTCGCCTGGTTGGTGGCTTCGACCAGGTCGGAATACTCGGTCGCCAGCCGAACCTGCGCACCGGCCTTCGCCATCGCGACCGCCTTCTGGTCGACCGCGGTGCCGGCCGCGCGTGCCGCGACGGCGAACTGCTGGTCGATCTCCGCCATGGTCCGGGCGTATCCAGATTGCGCCGACAGGGCCTTCGTCGCATCGACCGAAGATCGGGCCAGCTTCTGCTGTTCCGTGATCAGGTCGGTCTCTTCGCCCCTCAGCTTGGCGAGCGCCTCGCCCAGCTTGGCGATCTCCGCCGGGTCGGATGTTGCCGCCAGGCCGGCGCGCAGGAGCGCCTGCTGGGCCTGGTTGGCGTCCCGCTGTATCGACAGGCCATTTGCGCCCAGCGCCGCCTGGAACGCCTGGTCACGCGTCGACTGCGCCAGCAGGCCATTGATGTTCGTGTTGACGGAGGGCGCCGCCGGGATAGCCGGGATGTTCAGCGGCGCCAAACCATTCCGGGAGAACTGGTTGCCCTGGCTCTCGACCACCACGATCCGCTTGCCCAGCGCGATCACTTCCGGCGAAAGGCCCAGGGTCTGGCCCCAGAATTCGATGGCCTGTTCGACCGTCATCGTCTGACTGCCGATCAGGATGTTGTTATTCCGCAGGACGGATGTATCGGCGCCGGTGACCGAACTGATGTAGCCAGACGGATCCTTGGTCTTGAACCCGCCGTATTGGCGCAACGTTTCGTTGACGTTCCCGCCGGTGGATCCCAGCAGATCCCGGAGATAGCTCAACCCGCCCAGGATGTTCTGCGCCGGATCCGCCGCATCGACGCGATATCGGCGCGCGGTGTCGGGCATCAGCTGGAATAGGCCCATCGCACCGGCCGACGAGGTCAGGACGGTGCCCGAGGTTCCGGTATAGCCGCCCGCCGCCGGGATCGCGTTCGGGCCGCCGGCGACCGCGATCTGGCGCAACCGTTCGATCCCACCAACCAGGCTGGCGATCGCATCGATCGCCAGCGCCGCGGCGCCGGTGATCGCCGATCCCAGTACGTCCGCCAGCGAACGCCCGTCCTGCCCGGTCGTGGTGAACGCCTTCGACAGGCCTTCCATCGATTTCTGCAGCGGGGTCAGGGTCTGTGCCGCGCCCTTGGTGGTGGTCTGCACCACATCGAGTGTCCGCGCGAAGGCGCCTGCACGATCGCCGGCGTCGGTCTGCAGCTTGATCGAATAGGCCAGCGCGGCCGACATGCCAGGGAAATGCTCGGTCGCCAGTTTCTGCGCGGCTTTCCCAGGGTCTTCCAGCGCGGCCGCCAGGTCGCGGGCGGCCTCGGGCACAGTCTTGCCCATCACTGCCGCCAGGTCGGCCGACGTCTTGATCAGGTCCTCGAGCTGCTGCCGGCTACCGGAGAACCCGGCCACGCCGGCGATCGTCGTGCCGGCCACCCGCGCATCAGCGGTGCCGATCCCCGTCGTTGCGGCGATCGCCTTCGCCGCAGCGGTCACATCGGCGGCCAGGGACTGGTAGTCGGACCGGGTCGCCCGCAGGCTGTTCTGCAGCGTGTTCAGTTGCCGGGCGGTGCTCTCCGACGCCACGCCGAGGGCGACGACGCCGGCGACCACGGCCAGCCCTGCGGCGAACGGCGCCAGCGCGAGCACCGCACCCGCGACCCCGCGCGCCAACTGCCCGAAGCCGACCCCCATGGCCGCCGAGGTCTGGGCGATCTGTGACCCCTGCTGGATGAACGTCGTCATCACGGGCGCGCCCGACGCCAACTGCTGGAACACGTCGATGGACTGGATGCCGAACTGGCGGACCGCGTTGCCGGAGCGGTCCATCGCCTGGGTGGCCTGGTTGTGTGCGGCGGTCGAGGCCGACATCGCCTGGGCCACCCTGGCCTGCGCCGGCCCGATCAAGGTCGCTGCACGCTCCGCTGCGGCACCTGTGCCCGCCGCCACGGTCTGGAGCCGCTCGAGATCCCGCGACGCGTCGCGCACCGCCTGGCCGAACGGATCGAGCCGCCGGGACAGCGCATCCAGCCCGCGCATCTGCTTGGCTTGGCTCTCGACGATCCGCACCGCGGCGCGTTCGGCCTCTACGGCGCGCCGGGTTTCGGTCGCGATCGCACCCTCGGCGGCGACGTTGAAGCGCGCAAAGCCTTCCACGGCTCCGCGCGCGTCAACATCGAGCGCTGTGACTGCGGTTTCGTCGACCAAGCTACACACCCTGATTGGGAGAGAGGGATAGACCGCTGCCGCGCCGCGGCGTGTTGGCTATTTCCGCCGGGACCGTGCGTCCTGCGCCTGGCGCTGGCGGAACATCAGCATCAGCCGCTTGGCTGCGCGTTCCGGATCAAGCGGCTCGTCGCTGGGCTTCGTGCTGTCGTCGCCGGCGCCGAACGGGTTGGTCGCCTTGATGAAGTCGACCTTCCCGTCCAGCGCGAGGCGCAGCTGGCAGATCGGCGTGCTCATGATCACGTCCGGTGGCCAGCCGAGCCAGCCCGCCGCCGTCCGGAACAGATCCGCCGCCCAGACGGCGAGCGTTATGCGTTTCCCGTGTCGGCCGCCCCGTCGTCTTCGCCGACCTCGACCACCTTCCCGCCATTGGCCAGGCCGGTGACGTAGCGCACCAGGGGGACCACCAGGTTGACGGTGCCGGTCCGATACACCTTGGCCTCGAGACCCTTGGCCTCGCGGTCGGAGAGGTTCAGGCCGAGTTGGATGACGTGGCACATGACGTCGAGATTGTTCGCGATCACGGCATTCGTGACGCCGGTGATCCCGCCGTGCATCCGCGACAGTGTCGTTATCGCCTTGAGGGTCATCTTCAGGACGACGTCCCTGCCGTCCAGCGGAATCATGACTTCGTCATCGTTGAGGGTGAGCTGTTCGCTCATGCCGGGGGTTCCTTGTGTCGGGGTTTGTCGGGGTATGGGGAGCGGCGGCACCGGCCACCAACCTGGTCAGGCGGTTAGCGGCCCGCCCGGACAGGTGTCCGGTCAGCTGGCGCCGATGAAGATCGGCGTGTTGATTTCGAGCGCGATGTCCGCGCGGATCACCGAATTCGCCTGCCCCATGCGCGTCTTGAACGACATGACCTTGGCGCCGAAATAGACGGTGTCGGAGTTCGCGTCGGCGCCGGTAATGGTCATCTTGAACGGATAAGTGTTCTGGTCCGCGACCACATAACTCTTGAGCGCCGCCTGGCCGCTGTCGGACAGATCCTGCGCAACCACCAGCTGGAACTGTCCGTCGTTGTAGCCGCCCTTGAGCTTATGGGTCCGGCCATCCACGGCCTGGAATGTGACCGTCTCGAACACCCGGCCCAGCTCGCCGAAACTTTCGATCAGGCCCAGCTCGGTGGCGATCGTCAGGCCCTGAAAATCGCCGATTGCATCAGCGGCAGCCCCGACGTCGGTCAGGGGCGTGGCGGACGTGTACAGACGCGCAGCGAGGACGCCGGTTGCGGCCATGGGAGACTTCCTTCGGTTGTAGGGGGATCAGTTCTGCCGGACGTAGAGGTGGTCGGCGGTCAGCGTGCGGCTGGCGGTGGAGCGTGCCATCGCGGCGATCGTCGGATACAGCGCGAAGCCGGTTCGGGCGGCGGTGGTCATTGTCGACCCGACCTGGACCCCGTCGATGTAGAATGTGACGTTGCCGGTGTTGGTGCTTTCAAGCCGCAGCGTCTGCCAAGTGTCCGCCACGGGCGCCACGCCGGAGTCCTGCGCGGTTTCGTCGACGTCGTTGTTGACGCCCACCAGCCAGATATTGTCGGTGGACATGGATGTGTCGAACATGAATCCGACGCCATCCGTCGCGTTGGTGGTGATGGTGTTGGCCGATCCGGCCGACTGGATCGGCATTTCCAGGGCCGCCGCCTGGTCCGTGAACCCCACGAAGAACGCTACATTCGTGATGGCAGACAGTTTCACCCGCGCCTCGAACACCGTGACGCCGCCATTCAGCGCGGTCCAGCTGGTGCCGATCAGCTGAGAGCCGTCGGCGGCGAACCCGGTCCCGGTATCGCCGGTGACAACGGACAGTGCGTTCGCGGCGATCACCGGCGATACGGCCTGAGCGTCGGACCCATGGAACAGGGCATAGGCCGCCAGGGACCCGCCCGTGACGAACCGGTCATAGAGCCGCGCGGTTGGCACCGTGACGATCGCGCTGTTCACCTCGATGCCGGCATTCGCCATCACCACCGAGTTCGCCTGACCCATCGTCGTCCGGAACGACATGGGCAGGCCGCGGAAGAAATGTGTGGTCGGACCGCCAACGGAGGATGGCGGGTCGTTGAACTCGACCCTGAAGCCATAGTTGGATTGATCGGGCGTCGCCGCGGCGGTGGCGAACAGCAGCTGCCCGGCGTCCGACAGGTCCTGGCCGAGCGTCAGCTGCATGGTGCCGTCGTTGAAGCCGCCCTTTATCTTATGAGTACGGCCATCCGCCACGGCCTGAAACGCGACCGTCTCGAACACCCGCCCAAAATCGCCGAATGACGAGATCAGGCCGAGCTCTACCCAGGTCTGGGCACAGAACTCGACCTCGGAATCGATCGTCGCGGCGATCGCCGCCACGGTCATGAACAGTTTCGAGCCGAGGGTCCCGCTAGGACTGGCCATGGTTGGAACTCCGCTATCTGGAACCGATCAGGACGAAGGGCACGCTGCCCGAGACTCGGAAATAGGCGCCGCCGGGCTGGCCGGCCGGGACGTTGAGGCCCCCGAGATCCGCCGGCGACGGTGGTTCGCCACCCTCGAGGTAGATCCCGCCGTCGAGGACCTGCAGTTCAAGCGCGGTGGTCAACTCGACCACCATGGCGGTCGCCTCGCCCTTGCCCGTGCTGCCGGGCACAAAGGCGTGGATGAACACGATCCCGCCTTCCTGCGAGATCCGTTTGCCCACCGAGCCGAAGATCCCTTTGTCGGCAAACACGCCTTCGATCGAGATGTAGACAAAGGTTTCCGGATTGGCCTCAGACGGATCATTCTCGAAGAACAGCGGCACGCGGGCATGCACACCGGCCGCCCATCGCGCCTCGATATGCGCGCGCAACGCTGCCTCGGCCTCATGCCACAGCATGGATCAGACCTTCGGGGTGATGATCAGCGACGGATACGTCATCGGCCGCGCCCTGGCCTTTTTGGTGGCCCGCACGCGCACGCCGCCGGCGAGCTCGAGGAAGGCCACCCGTGCATCCACGATCGGGCGGTACCGCTGCAACACCAGCATCCGGACCTTCTCGACGACACCGGGTGGCGCATACTTCTCGTACCCGCGCGTCCCGAGATTGATCTTGCGCGAGTAGGGCTGGAAGTTCGTCAGGACGATCGGCACGCCATGCGGGATCGCATCCATGCCGATTTCCTCGTTGTTGGCGAGGACGATCCAGGACCGGCGATAGCGGCCGCTGCGTACCGGCGACAGGCGTTCCGCCTCGGTCTTGGCCAGACTCAACACCTCGCGCATCCGGTTAAACCGGTACACGATTCTCCCGAACGGGCGGACTGCTTCCTCGGATGCGGCGGGCCTGCCATCCACCTCGAGCGAGACCATGGGCCGCACGTCCTGGCGCGCCATGAACTCGGCCAGGCGCTGGCGTGCGATGGCGATGTGCTGCAGCCGCGCCGCCTCCGGGCTGGCCCGGCTCATCTGCAGGCGGATCACCCGCTCGAAGGCCCCGGCCATCAGCTGCGCGCCAGCAGGGTCCAGCCGGCTCCAGCCGGGTCACGCCCGACATTGACGATCGTCCAGGCCCTGGTGTCTTCAATGATCCTGCCGCCGACGATCGGCACGAACCCCGGCGAGATCACCACATCGCCGCTGGCGTCGCCCAGCAGGTCGCCGCCGCCAGCGTCCGCGTCCTCGATCTCGGACGCCAGGCTGTCCGCCAGCAGGGTGATCCGGACGTCGCCCTGCCTCACCCCGGTTGCCAGGTCGCTCGACGCATCGATGTACTCGACCCAGCCCTGGCATTCGGTGATCGTCGTCCGCACGATGTTCACCGCCGCGCCGGCCACGATGCCGGCGCTCAGGCCCGGACCGAACGGTGCGTCGACGATGCTGCCGCCGGCGGCGGGAACGTCGCTGGCGAATGTATAGACGCCCGCACCGAATGTGTCGCCCGGCAGGATGCCGAAGAGACCCGCCGAGAGTGTATCGAGCGTGATCGTCTCGGCGCCGGCCGCGGCATCCCCCGCGGCCCTGGCCGTCAGTGCGGAGACCTGGCGATGGATCAGGGTGCTGGCCTGGCCACGAAACACCCGCTGGATTCGCGCGGCCAAGCCCGGAAACGCCACCATCTCAGGTCATGACCACCTGACAGGCGTGCTGCCAGTAGCCGTAGCCGACATTGCGCCAGGCATCGATACCGAACTGCCAGGCGTCGTTCTTGAATTCGTGCTCCGAGCCCTCGGCGATCGCCTTCATCGCCACCTCGGTTTCCTGCTGCCGGATGAACGGCTTCACCGATCCGTCGGCACGGAACACCGCGAACGTGTCCGTCCAGGCAGCGTTCAGGCGCACGTTCGCGACCGGCCGAACGCGATAGACGTTGGTCACCGCCAGCGGATTGTTCATGCCCTGTGGCAAGAACGGCACCGAACAGGCGGCCGCGGCAACGTTCAGCAGGGTGCTCGGGACCATCACCAGGAATTCCTGGGCGGCCTCGTTCATCGGCTCGCCCTGGTCGTCCTTGAAGCCGATGATCTGCTGGACGCCCTGTTGGACCGCCAGGGCGAATTCACCGACCGACGGCGCCGTCACGGAGCCGTGCGAGCCCGTCGTGTCGCCTGTGGGCAGCGCCGAGATATCGACCGAGATCTTGTTCGACTGTGTGCCCGACAGGCCCTCGGCGTGGTCGGTGTCAAAGAAGTACTGCCCATCGTAGCAGACGGTCGACGCTGCGTTGGTGATCAGCGTAGACAGCAGGCTTGCCCAGTGGGCGTTGGCCCGGTCCGCCATCTCGTTGATCCGCACCATCACCTGGCCGGTCTTGTCGCGTCGGGCCTCCCTGACCAGCACTTCCAGGGTCGCCTCGAAATGCTTGTTGACGATGGTCAGGCCGTTCTCGCGGAACCCCTTGGCGTTGCGCCCGGCAACCCATTCGCGCATAGCCGGCGCCATGCCGAGCCAGCGATATGTCTCCGATTCCTGGTCGGAGTTGAACAGCATCGATACCGTGTCCATCCACTCGGTGCCGACCTTCTGTTCGAGGCGCGCATAGAACGAGCCGATGATGGCCCGGCTGGAAAGTCCAATAGCGGACATCGATATTCCCTTTTCGGAGGATGCGGCCTATCGGCCGGCGCGGAGGAGTGAAGAGCGCGGCTACGCTTCGCGCGCCCAGGTGCCGCGCATCCGCGTCACCATGTAGCCGTCGGCATCGCCGGCGATCAGGGTCACGAAGTCACCCCGCTTCGACGTCGCCTTGGTCAGGATCAGATCCTTGTTGTCAGCCCCGGTGATATCCGGGCCGAGGATCATGTCGGAGGCGTTGGGATCGATGGTGACCGCGGCACCGCCATAGGCCCCGACATAGAGGATGGTCAGCCCGGACAGGCCCGCGGCGATCGCCGGCAGGGTCAGGGCCGCACCGTCGGCCGCGGTGGTGACACAAAACAGCTTACCGCAATCCTCGGCGTCGAACGTCTTCGTGGCGGCGAGCGTCTCGCGGACCGTGTATTCTGACCACGGGTCGCGCCAGTCGGCATCGTATGCGACGATCGCGACGCCGCTGGACACGAAGCGGTGCACGATGCCGACGAAGACACCCGAGACCGGGGTGAACCCGAAGGCAGCATCGTCGGTCGCGTAGACCGGCTGGCCGACGTCGGTGATCACCGCGCCGGTGACCGACAGCTGCACTCGGCCCCGCACGCGAACCCGGACATTGGTTGCAGCGGCGGAGCCGTTGGCGTTGTCGGCGCGCTGCTCGGCGAAGCCGGCGAACCGATCACCCGCGGTCAGCGGCCGGGCATGTCCCGAGGCAGGGACGATGCCGACGGCCGCGCCCTCATAGATGATGTCCGAGGCGATCACGGGGATTTCGTTGATATCCCCGAGCTCCATCGCCAGGGGAGTGTCCACTGCGAGCGTGGTCATGTGAGATCAGCCCTCCTTCGCCATGCGGCGTACCAGCCCGGCCTCATCGGCCCGTCGATACGCGGCGTATGATTCGAAATTGTCGTTGTGCTCGGCGCGGGTGGTCGCCGAGGCGGCCCACTCCGCCTTGATCCGATCCGCCAGGGGCAGGCTGGGATCGACGGCCGCCGCCGCCGGCGGCTTCGGCGGCGGGGCCGTATCGGCCGCCAGCTTGGGCAGTGCCCTTTCGTCGCCCTCGAGCGCCTTAAGATAGGCCGGGCCGGCGGCCTTCTGCGCCTTGGCCTGCGCCAGGGCGAAGGTCTCCGGGCTCGACCCGTCGGCAATCGCCGCGGTGGCGACCGCCTCGAACCCGGGCAGGGATGCTTCCTGGATGCCCAGGATGCGCGCCCGTTCCGTGGTGGCCCCCTCGGTGCGGCCCTCGCTCCGCAAGGCCGCGGCGACCGCCGGGAATTGCGTGGCGATCAGGGCCGCGGTGATCTGATCCGGCGCGATGCCGGTCGGTGGCGCAACGACCGGAGCGGCCGGCGGGGGTACTGGATCTGCCATGGTGGCTTCCCTTGCTGTTGAGGAGACGAACCCGGCCAGGCCGGGCCGCGGGCTGCCGGACAGGCCGGCAAGAACGCTGTCGAGAGACCCGAGCTGGTCAGCCATGCCGAGCGCGACGGCCGCCTTGCCCAGCTCGATTCCGCCTTGTCCAAACCGCTCGGCGACGAGCGCCGGCGTCGTGCCGCGGTTACGCGCGATCGCCCCGATGAAGACCTCGGCCATTGCATCGACCCGCTTCTGGATCGCGGCGCGGCCGGCGTCAGTCTCCGGGTCCAGGTTCTTGTTCGGCGACTGGCTTGAGACGATCTGCGTCACCCGGACGCCGGGCTTGTCGGGATAGCGGACATATTGCGTGATCACGCCGATCGAGCCGACGGAGGCCGTGGCATCCATCACGATCCGGTCCGCCGCGCTTGCGATCCAGTACGCGCCGGATGCAGCCATGTCGCCGACATAGGCGACGATCGGCTTGACGCCACGGGCC
>CAYZKM010000011.1:7931-28517 GCA_964478525.1 uncultured Bifidobacterium sp. | reverse complement strand
GCATTTGCGAGCCTGGCATTGTTGCCGTAGTTGCCTTGCGCGAGCGCCTGCGCGCGCGCCTGAGCCTGCGCGCTGTTCTGGAACGCTCCCTCGGCCTGCCGCTCGCCGAACATCTGGCCACGGTTCCCCTGCGCGATGTTGACCAGTCTGGATAACTCGTCTCCACCGCCGGCAATAGCGGAATTGCGGGCCTGCCCGTAGTCGAAGGCGCGGCCACGGTCCAAAGCGTCAATGGCGTTGTGGTAGGCTTCTGAGCCCTCCACGACGCCCATATTGGCCAGCCTTGTCCGCTCAGCCTGCTCGCGCTGCTGCCATTGCGGGTCGAGATAGGACGCCTGACGCTGGTAGAGCGCGTCCTGCACCTGCTGGCGCGCCCGCCGGGTCAGGTCGGTGTCGATCCAGCCGGGCAGCACGGCGTTCACCTGCACATGGTCCTTGGCCCACGCCGTGGCCAGCGCGCGGGTCATCTGCACGATGCCGCCCTTGCTGGACGCGTACGGCGTCGCATAGGGCGCGCCGAACAGCGACATCATCGACCCGATATTGATCATCTTGCCGCCGCCGACCTTGACCATCGCGTGATAGGCCGCCTGCGAGCACAGGAACGCCGCGGTCAGGTTGGTGTCGATCACCTGGCGGAACTCGTCCTCGGTCAGGTCCTGCGGCATCTTGCGGATCGACATGCCGGCATTGTTCACCAGGATGTCGACGCGGCCGAACAGCGCCTCGGCATTGGCGATCATGCCGAAGCAGTCCTCCTTCCTCGTCACGTCGGCGGCCACGAACTCGGCCTTCGCGCCCATCGCCCGCAGCGTTTCCAGCGCGGCGGCGGCCTTCTCGGCGTTGCGCCCGGCCACCACGATGCTGGCGCCGATCGACGCCATGCCCTGCGCCATGGCCAGGCCGATGCCGCCATTCCCGCCGGTGACGACGGCAACCTTGCCGGTAATGTCGAACAGCTTCATCGGATTATCCTCCCCAGACCGGTCGATGCGGCGGCCAATGTGATCGGCACCATCGGCGCGCGCAAGGCACCGCGCGCGGGTCAGGGTTCGGCCACCGCCGCCCCGATCACCCGGCCCATCGCCTGCCCGCCCGCCGCCGACAGGTGCCAGCCGTCGCCGCGATGCATCGCCTGGCGCAGCCCCAGCGTCGCCGGATCGAACACCGCGGGCCATGCATCCAGATACCGGCAGTTCGGACGCTGGGCGCAGGCCGCGCGGATCGCCGAGTTCAGCGTCACGATCGCCGCGTTCCGCAGATCCGGCCGGCCGCGTACCAGGTCCGCCGTCTCGTCCACCGGCAGCACCGACACCGCCACCACGCGCGGACGGTCGGCCAGCATCACCAGGATCGCGCCATAGGCCCGCGCGATCTGCGCCACCGTCCGCCCCTTCAGATCATTCACCCCCACTTCCAGCACCACCGCTCGGCTGCGACCGACCGACCGCAGCATCGGCAGCCGATGCGCCAGAGTAACGGTGCTGTCGCCGCCAAGCCCGAAATTCACCGCATCCGCCCCGACCGCGGCGGCGTCGATCCCGGCCATGATGCTGTCGCCCAGCAGGATCACCGCGCCGTCGGGCACATCGGGATCACGGCGGGCATGCGCGACCACGGTTTCCGCCCGGATCGAGGACCATTCGTCCGCCGGCGGCCAGAACCCCAGGCCGCGCCACAGCACCGGCAGCGCGTCCGTATAGACGATCGTCCAGGCCAGCGCGCCATGCAACGCCATCAGATAGGCAACGACGACAAGATGGCGGAAACGAAATGACATGCGGACGGAACCCCCGGGGCGGTTCCGTCCGTCATGCCGCAACCAGCCGCAAACGGCCAGATGCGATCCCTCAGGCGGCCTTGGGCCTGGTCTCGGTCCCGCGCGCCTCGGCCAGGTGGTCGAAGCGCTTGCGGAACGTGCCCAGCCCCATCGTCTGCGACCGCAATTCGATGATCAGATCATGCAGTTCGGCTTCCGGCACCAGCGCCTCCACATCGTCCCACCCAGGCCAGCCGGCCCGTTCGGCGAAGCCCAGGATCTGCCCGCGCCGCCCGGTCAGCAGGCGCTGCGCCCGCGGCGTGTATTCGTTGGGAACGCTGATGGTGACATGATCGATCGGTTCCAGCAGCACCGGATCGGCGGCCGCCAGGCCCTCTTTCATCGCCATGCCGGTCGCGGTCTTGAACGCCATGTCCGAGCTGTCGACCGTGTGGAACCCGCCATCGACCAGCGTGACCGAGATATCGACCACCGGATAGCCGAACGGGCCTTTCCGCGCCGCGTCCGCCGCCGCCTCGCCGACCGCGGGGATGAAGTTGCGCGGCACCGCGCCGCCGACGATCTTGTCGATGAACTCGAACCCCGCGCCCCGTTCGCGCGGCGCGATGTCGATCTTCACATCGGCGAACTGCCCATGCCCGCCGGTCTGCCGCTTCAGCCGGCCATGCTGATGCACCGGCCGGCGGATCGTCTCCCGATACGCGACCGACGGCTTCTGCGTGGCCAGCTTCAGCCCGTAGTTCTTCGCCAGGTGATCGACCGTGGTCAGCAGGTGCATCTCCCCCTGCCCGTGCAGCACGGTTTCCCCGGTTTCCGCGTCATGGACGATGCTGAGCGACGGGTCCTCCTCGGCCAGCTTGTGCAGCGCGCCCGACAGTTTCACGTCGTCCTTGCGATCCGTCGTGCCGATGGCCATGGCATAGACCGGCGGCGTCGGTTCCGGGAACGGCAGCGCATCGGGCGCCCCGGCGGTGGAGATGGTGGCCCCGGTCGCCACGCCGTCCAGGCGGCCGAGGGCGACGACATCGCCGGCGACGGCCTCACTCGCCTTGGCGAGTTCACCGCTGTTGAAACGATAGATGCCGCCCAGCCGCGTGCCGCCCAGCGTGGCGCCGTCCTTCACCGATCCGCGCCAGACCCGGCCGAACGACAGCTTGCCGGTGTGGCCCGCATAGGCGGTCTTGAACACCTGCACCAGGGGCGCGCCGTCCTGCTCGATCAGCTTGCGGTCCGCGGTCTCGCTGACATCGGGTGCATCGTGGCGCAGCGCCTTCCACAGCCGCCGCACGCCGGCGGCGTTTTCCGCGGCACCCAGCATGACCTCGATGACCGAGCCGGCGAGGAGGTCCTTTCGCATGTCACGAAACAATTCCTCGGGCGTCGGGTGGATGTCCTCCAGCACCTTTTCCAGCAGGGCGTCGTCGTGGTCGGCCAGGACTTCGACCAGCCTGCCACGGGCCTCCTGTTCCTCCTGTTGCAAGGCCGCCGGGATCTGGATCAGTTCCGAGGCCTGTCCCTTGCGATAGCGCCAGGCCCGCTCGCTCATGAGGTCGACATAGCCGCTGACGGCGCCGTTCTCCACGATCGGCATCTCGCGCAGCACCAGCGGGGCGCTGGCATGTGCCTGCAGGGCGGACAGCGTGTCGGCCAGGCTGCCTTCCAGGCGATCGATCTTGTTGATGAACAGGATATGCGGCACGCCGCCATCGGCCAGCGCCTTCAGCAGCGGGGCAACCGTCAGGGCGTGGTCGGACGTGGGCTCGCACACCACGACCGCGATATCGGCCATTTCGAGCGCGGCGCGGGTTTCGTGCGCGAACTCGATCGAGCCGGGGCAATCGATGATGGACCAGGGGTCGCCCAGATAGGTGCAGTGGCCCAATCGGATCTCGGTGGTCATCGGGCGGTTGCGCGGGTCGGCCGGGCGTTTCACGGCGGCACCCGCCGCCTCCATCAACGCCTCGAACAGGGTCGACTTGCCGCTGCTATAGGGACCCACCAGAGCCACCGAGCGGGGACTTCTGCCGTTTGTGCCTTGTGTCATGACCGCGCCTCCTTCGTTCGCCGAAGGCGTCATGACCGGGCGGGACCCCGTTGAACTCGGGCACCCGGTGCGCCCTCGTGGCTGCGATGTTAGCGCAGTTGCGGCCAGAAGCGAGTCCGGAGTACGCCGAGGCGATCGTTCATTAGCAATCACTAATATACGAACCGCTAGGGGGCGATCCGGTCCAGCAGCGCCTGCGCCCGTGCCCGCTTCGCCGCGTCGGCGTCGCGGGCAACGATGCGTTGCAGCACCGATCGCGCGCGCGCATCCCCGGCCTCGGCCAGTTCGAAGGCACGGGCGTCGCGCCGGTCGAACCATTGGCGGTCGAACGGTACCTCGTGCAACGACATGCGCCGCCAGTAGTATTTCAGATCGTCGCTGTGCCAGCCTTGATAGATATCGTCCCACGACAGCGGCTGTCCGTCGGCGTTGGCGTTGTCGGGATTGAACGGGGCGTCGGCGCGCTGGAACCGCACATCCATCGACATGCGCAGATGCCGGCCCCGGTTGGGCACGCCCTTGTGCACCAGCATGCTGTGGAAGATCAGCACATCGCCCACCGCGAACGGCCCGGATGCCCAGCGCCCGTCGAACGGATCGGTGATCTCGATCCCGCCGGCGCCGGCGCCGATGTCGAAGTCATAGACCTCTCCGCCATGCGTCCCGACGGCGACCTGCAACGGCCCGGTCTCGATCGGGATGTCGATCAGGGGAATCCAGGCGGTGAAGACCTCGGTCGTGCCCTGCACGTTGGGAAAGTCCTGATGCGCCTTGGTGGTGAACGCCTCGCGCGCCGGAAAGATGTTGCGCATCAGCACCCGCGGATGAGCCAGGATCTCGCCGCCCAGCATCCGCTGGAACAGGCCGATCAGCGCGGGGTGGTGCTTCAGCGCGTGATAGTCCTGAAGCCGGTTGATCCGGCGCAGCGTGTCCAGATAGGCGGGTTCGGGATCGACGCAGAATCCATCCGGATCGGCGATGGCATCCTGCACCGGCGCGTCGCGGCGCAGCCACCCGGCATCGCGCGCCAGTGCCCCGACCTGGCGTTGCAGCGCGTGGATCGGTTCCACCGGCAACAATCCGCGCAGGAACAGGTACCCGTCGCGCCGCATGCGGTCCGCCAGCGCCGGACCGTCCTGGATCAGGGACGTGGAGTCGGTGAAGGGCTGCATGACCGGTCTCTCCTATCGCGGCGCCGGCATATAGCCCGCGGCCGACCAGCCGCCATCGACCGGCAGCGTGACGCCCGAGATGAACTTCGCCGCGTCGGATGCCAGGAACAGGCAGGCCTCGGCGATGTCCTCGGGCGTGCCGGGATGGCCCAGCGGCGTGTGGCCGATCATCTGGTCACGGAAGGCCGCGTTGTTCGCCACCCTCTCGGCGTTCATCGGCGTCACGATCAGGCCCGGCGCGACCGCGTTCACCCGGATGCCGTCGCGGCCATATTCGGTGGCGAGCTGTTGCGTCATGCCGATCATCGCGGCCTTCGTCGGTCCATACGCCGATGATGACGCCGCGCCTCGCATCCCGTAGATCGAGGCGGTGTTGATGATCGCCCCGCCGCGCCCGATCATCGATCGGATGGCGGCGCGGGCGAGGCGGAACGGCGCGGTCAGGTTCACCGCGACGAAGCGTGCCAGCGCCGCGTCATCGGTGTCCAGGATCGGCTTCGCGTTGCCGATGCCGGCATTGTTGAACAGGATATCCGGCGGGCCGAATGCCCTGGCGCAGGCATCGAACACCGCGGCGTCGGCGCCTTGCCCGGTCAGGTCGAGCCGCAGGGCCACGAACCCGGGCATGGCCGTGACGTCGGCGGGGAACGCCTGCACGTCGACGCCGAGAACCCTGGCGCCCTCGGCCACGAACAGCTTCGCCGTGGCGAGCCCGATGCCCGATGCCGCCCCGGTGATGATCGCGATCTTTCCGCCCAGCCGCATGGTGTTCCCGCCCCGCTGTGATCTGCCGCCCGCCACACTACCGCCGGCGCGCCGTCCACGCTACGGCGCCCGCCGAACTGCCTGGTCTTGTTCCGCGCCGGGTTGGGGGCGCACACTGCGCGCATGTTCGCCGTCATATTCGAGGTCACGCCGAAACCCGAACGCTGGGACGAGTATCTCTCCCACGCCGCCACGCTGCGGCCCGAGCTTCTGGCGATCGATGGTTTCCTGGACAACAAGCGGTACAACAGCCAGCGCCATCCGGGGCGGCTGCTGTCGCTGTCGCTGTGGCGGGACGAGAAATCGGTGATCCGCTGGCGCACCCATGCTGGGCATGTCGCGGTGCAGACCGCGGGGCGGCAGCGCGTGTTCTCGGACTATCACCTGCGGGTGGGCGAAGTGACGCATGATGGCGGCGCGCCGCTGCCGCAAAGCCGGCTGGACGCCACCGAGACCGGTGCCGCCAAGGCGATCACGCTGATCGAGAGCCCGGCCGTCGATCCGCCGGCGGAGGTGCTGGACTGGGACCGGTTCGACGGCATCACCGTGCCCGGCAGTTCCCTGCTGCTGCTGTCATGGCCGGATGCGGCGGCGATGGCGGCGTGGACGCCGCAAGCGGGCGCGCGTCGGTTGGATGTACGGGTCGTCCGCGACTACGGGCTGCACGACCGCGCCGAGGCGCCGCAGTACCATCGCCCGGTCGGGCCCTGACGCGGGCTACCCGATCTCGATCATCAGCCCGCCCCGCGCCGTCATCCGTCCGGTGCAGCCGGGCGGGATCAGCGCGACGGTCAGACGGGTCTGCACCAGGGCGGGGCCGGCGATGATGGCGCCGATCTCCGCCGATGCGCCGTCATGCACCGCGATCTCGGTCCATCCGCCCGCCTGCTTCAGGAACACGCGCCGGGTACGCGCCGGGGCGGTACCCGACGAGGCATCCCGTGCCGCCTGGTCGGTGCCGGTCTCGGCGTGGCCGATCGCCATCAGGTTCCATTCGGTGAACTCCACCGGATCGGCGGCGCGCACCGCGTAGTGATGTTCGTGCAGACGGTGAAAGCGCTCCACCGTGTCGGCCAGGCCCGCATCGCCGTCGATACGATCGCCAGGCAGACGCAGCGTCAGTTGCCAGACCTGGCCGGCGTAGCGCGCCTCGGCCGTGAAGCGCAATTCCCGCCGGTCGTGCGGCACGCGCATCCGGTCCAGATAGGCGATGCCCTCGGCGCGCAACTCGGCCAGCACCGCGTTGACGCCGTCGTGGTCGAAGCGGGCGCTGTTGGTGAACAGGCTGCGAGCGAAGCCGAAACGAATGTCGCCCGTGGCGATGCCATAGGCGCTCAGCACGCCCGCCGCGTCGGGCACCAGGGCACGCTTCATCCCGAGTTCCCGGGCAATGGCCGCGGCGTGCAGCCCCGCCGCCGATCCGCCGGCGACCAGCAGATAGCCGCGCGGATCGACGCCCCGGCGGATCGTCAGGTCCTCGATGGCGCCGACCATGTTCTGTTCGACCGTCAGCGCGATCAGGCTCGCCGCTTCCTCGACGCCCAGACCCAGCGGGCCGGCGACGTGTTCCCTCACCGCCTGCTCGGCCGCGCCGGGCAGCAGTTCCATCTGCCCATCGGCGAAACCGGCCGGGTCCAGCAGCCCCAGCACCAGGTTGGCATCGGTGACGGTGGGGCGCGTGCCGCCGCGGCCATAGCAGGCGGGACCAGGCCGCGCGCCGGCGCTTTCGGGACCGACGTGGATGAAACGGCCGGGGTCGACGTGGGCGATCGATCCGCCGCCGGCGCCGATGGTGCGCACATCGACCGACGGCACGCCGAACATGTGGCCGCCGATCACGCCTTCCCGGTGCATCGGCGTGTCCCAGCCGGTGGCGATGGAGACGTCGAAGCTGGTACCGCCCATGTCGATGGTGACGATGTTGCCGTCGTCCAGCCCCTCGGCGCGGGCCAGGGTGACGCCGGCATGGGGCGCGGCGGACGGGCCGGACAGGCACATGTAGACGGGCCTGGCCAGCACCTCGGCCGTCGCGGTGCGTCCGCCGTTCGAGGTGACGAATGTCAGGACACCGGCGAAGCCGCCATCGGCCAGGCGGGTCTCGATCTCGGCGATGTTGCGTTGGACGACGGGCTTCAGCGAGGCATCGATCGCGGTGGCCGAGAAGCGGCGGTATTCGCGCAGCGTCGGGCTGACACGGTGGCTCAGGCTGTAGGGGATGGCGGGCCATTCCGCCTCGATGATCTCGCCGATGCGCCGTTCGTGGGCGGGGTTGGCGATCGACCAGATCAGCGCCACGGCGATGGCTTCCACGCCCCAGCCCTGCATGCGGGCGATGGCGTCGCGCACGGCGGCTTCGTTCAGCGGGGTCTCGACACCGCCTTCCGCGTTGACGCGTTCCGGTACGCCGAAGGTCAGATAGCGCGGGATATAGGGCGGCGGGAAATCGACGAAGATGTTGTAGGTGTCGGCCTTGCCGCCTTCGCGGATCAGCAGGGTGTCGCGGAAACCCTGTGTGCAGATCAGCCCGGTCTTGGCGGCCTTGCCTTCCAGGATGGCATTGGTGGCGACCGTCGTGCCGCAGGCGAAACTGTCGCAGGTGCCCAGCAGCGCGGGCAGGCCGACGCCGCGGCGGCGGGCGATCATGTCCAGCCCGGCGAAGATCCCATCGGCGATCCGCCCGGGCGTGGTGGACGACTTGAACAGCCCGACCGAACCGCCGGCGTCGCGCACGACGAAGTCGGTGAAGGTGCCGCCGACATCGGCGGAAATGGCGATCCCCATCGGCGCGGTCCTACAGGGGGGCGCGCATGCGGGCGCGCAGGGCGGCCGTGGCGTCGGCGTCGACGGCGAAATGTTCGGCCGAGGTATCGACCACCACGCCATAGGCGTCCCGCGCCCGTTCCGGTGTCGTCCATCCTTCGCGCACACGCCAGGCGACGCGGTCGGGGTCACGCAGCAGCGGATCGCCATAGCCGCCGCCGGCGCAGCCGATGGATTCAAACCGCTCCCCGGTCACCAGTGTCACGTCGGCCGAGTTCGGCAGTTTCTGGCGTTCGTTGTTGCGGCTGATGCGCCAGGCCTTGCCGGGCCCGCCCGCCTGCCCGCCGGCTGCGCCGAAGGGCGGGAAATCGCAGCCGCCGGCATTGGTGGTGAAGCGCACGGGGTCCTGCCGGACGCGGTAGATCGCGTGGGCGCCCGGTCCGCCCTCCCACTGTCCTGCCCCGCCCGTGTCGACGCCGAGTTCCAGGCAATCGACGATGACGGGTTGCTGCTGTTCGGTGACCTCGACGCTGGATTGCCACAGCATCCCCTGCGCGCCGGCCCCGCCGAAGGTCAGCCAGCCGTCATGGCCCGGCACGCCGGGCCCGCCCCAGTATCCCATCAGGATCTGGTTGGCATAGGCGCGCCCGTCGTACCGGGTGTCGGTGCCGGAGACGCAGGCGCAGGAATGCGGATTGCCGATCGTGCTGCACGCGGCGCCCAGGCCATCCCCGAGATCGGCGAACAGCGATTGCACCAGCGAGTTCAGCACGTGGCACAAATTCGTCGTCGCGGTCGAGGTCGCGGCGGGGAATTTCGGGATGCCCACGGCGCTGCCCTCGCGCAGCTTCAGCGTGATGCGCCGGAACGCCCCGGTGGCGCGCGGGACGTCGGGGCCCAGGATGGTCAGCACGGCGACGCGGCAGGCGGCGGTGACGGTGGCCTCGCTCAGGTTGATGCCCAGCGGCAGGTTGTCGACATTGTCGGTCAGGTCGATGGTGATGCGCGCCTGGTCGGGATCGACATCCAGCGTCGCGCGCACGGGGATGCCGTCGACATAGGCGGGGACTTCGGAATCGTGGCGCTGTTCGCCGGTGACACGCCCGGCGGGCAGGCGGCGGATGGCGGCAACGGCCATATCCTCGGCATAGGACTGGAACTGTTCCAGGAAGGCGCGGACGGTTGCCAGGCCGTACTGCGCGCACAGCGCCTGCACCGCCCGTTCCCCGGTGCGCACCGCCGACAGCGTGGCCAGATAGTCGCCGTGGAACTGTTCCGGCGCGCGGATGTTCGCCTTGCAGATGTCCAGCACATCGGCCAGATCAGTGTAGTCACGCTGGATGCGCACGCAGGGCAGCATCAGCCCTTCCTCGTACAAATCCCGCGACAGGGGGCTGTATGTGGTGGGCGTCGGAAACCCCATGTCGCCCAGATGCGCGCGGGCGATCGCGTGGAACACCAGCTGCCCGTCGACAAAGATCGGCACCGACAAGGTGAAGTCCCCGCAATGCGTGTTGCCGTGATAGGCGCTGTTGTTGGCGAAGCAGTCGCCGGGGTGGATGTCGGTGCCGAATTTCGTTTCGACGGCGCGCGAGATCAGGTCGATCGCCGCGACATGGATCGGCAGGCCCAGCGCGGTGGAGATCGCCTGGTGCCTGGCGTCGGTGATGCAGCAGGAAAAATCCATCGCCGTGTTCAGCACGCCCGACCGGCCGGAGCGGAACAGGGCGTTGACCATCTCGCGGATCACCGCCTCGAACCGGCGGCGCAGGACGACCATCGTGAACATGTCGACTGCCTGGGTGGTCATCCGCGTCTCCTGCCTGTCAGCCCGATCGTGCGGAACAGGCTGGCGCAGGGCGCGGATCGTGGCAATAACGGCGGGCGGGGCGATGGGACCCGAAAAAAATGGGGCGGTCCGACCGGTGGCCGAACCGCCCAAGGTGGTTGCACGTCTGGTGCAACATCGGGGAGGAAACAGGACACCGGGGACACCGGCGCCGTGATTGCCAATGTAGGCCGCCACTATTGAGGAAAGGTTAACGCCACCGTGCCCGCCGCATCTTTTTTCACGATGAAAGGTTACCGCGCCGATGCCGCAAACTGCTGAGGGTTCCAGCCGATCCGGCCCGCTCGCGACGCTGAAGGTCGTTGAAATCGGCCACTATATCGCGGGACCGTTCTGCACCCGCATCCTCGCGGACATGGGCGCCGAGGTGATTAAGATCGAGCCTCCTGGCGGCGATCCGTTCCGCGGCTGGGGTTCGGCGGTGAACGGCAACTCGGTCTGGTTCTCCATCCACGGGCGCAACAAGCTGTCGGTGGAGCTGGACCTGAAGCGCGACCGCGACATCGCCCTGAAGCTGGCCGCGCGGGCCGATGTGCTGGTGGAAAACATGCGCGCCGGACAGTTGGAGCGTCTGCGGCTGGGCCCGGACGAGTTGCACGCGGTGAACCCGCGCCTGGTGATCGCCCGCATCTCGGGCTATGGCCAGGACGGGCCGTATCGCGACAAGCCGGCCTTCGGGGCGATCGGGGAAGCGATGGGCGGCCTGCGCCACCTGACCGGGCATCCCGCCGGATCATCCGACCTGCCGCCGCCGCGCTGCGGGATTTCCATCAGCGACGACCTGGCCGGGATGTATGCCGCGATCGGCCTGCTGTCGGCGCTGTGGGAGCGCGACGCCGCCGGCACCGGGAAAGGCCGAGTGATCGACGTCAACCTGGTCGACAGCGTGTTCAGCCTGATGGAGGGCATGCTGCCGGAATACGCGATGGACGGGCGCATCCGCCAGCCCGCCGGGGCCGCCATCCCCACGGCGTCGCCGACCAACACCTACCCTTGTGCCGACGGCAAGTGGCTGTGCATCGCCGGCAATTCCGACCTGATCTTCGCCCGCCTGATGAAGGCGATCGGGCAGCCGGACCTGGCCACCTACCCCGACTATGCCACCAACGGGCTGCGCTGCGCCAACCGCGCGCCGCTGGACCAGGCGATCGCCGCCTGGACCCGCACCCTGCCGGCCAAGGATGCCGAGGAATTGCTGGACGCGGCCGAGGTCCCCTGTTCCCGCCTGTTCGACATCGCCGATTGCGCGTCCGACCCGCATTTCCTGGCGCGCCAGGCGGTGCAGGCGATCGACGATCCGCTGGTCGGGCGCACGCTGCATCCCGGCCCGGTGATCCGCATGGACGGGGAAGACCCGGCCGCGGTGGTGCGCTGGACCGGCCCGGCGATCGGGGCGCACAACGCCCATGTGTTGCATACGCTCCTCGGTTTGCCGGAAAAGGGCGCTTGATCAGCCAGTTCTCTCACAATTTTGCCACGGTGTCGGATAGGATCGGCCCAAGCCGTTCGCCACCGAGGAACCATGCGTCATATCCGGCATTGTTCGGTCCTGCTTCTGCTGCTGGCTCTGGCCGGCTGCGGCGGCGGGCCATCGAGCAACGGCCGGGTCGGCGACTATGTCGGCGGGCCGGTGCGGATGGAGTGCGCCCCGTTCGCCCGCGCCCTGAGCGGTGTGCGCCTGACCGGGGCGGCCGCCGATTGGTGGGAACAGGCCGACGGGCGCTATGCCCGCTCGCGCCAGCCGCGCGTCGGCAGCGTGCTGGTGATGGCGCGCGGCAGCCGGCTGCGCAGCGGGCATGTCTCGGTGGTGTCCAAGGTGCTGTCGTCCCGCGAAATCCTGGTCACGCAGGCCAACTGGGTGCGCGACCGGATCACCGAGGACCAGCCGGTGATCGATGTCTCCCCCGACAATGACTGGACCATGGTGCGGGTGTGGTGGCCGCCATCGGGGCAGATGGGCACGGCGGAATACCCCGCCTATGGCTTCGTCCACGCGGAACGGCCGAAGTCGCGGGATGAGCTGATGGCACACACGCCCCGAGCGGTCCAGGTCGCGCAGGCCGGACGATAGACCCGAGACGATCATTCACGTCCGCGGCGAGTCCACCTCCGCCTACCCCTCCCAATCCGATTCCCGCCATTCCGCCTGCGTATCCAGCGGAAACACCGGACGCGGCAGGCGCTTCCAGGTGAAATTCCCCAGCACCGGGCTGGTCAATCCCGGCGCGTCGACCTCGTGGATCCGCTCAGGCGGAAAGAACTCATCGAACCCGGCCCGGAAATGGCCTCGGCTTTTGACGACCAGGCACGACAGCGCCCCGATGTCGATGCCGAACATCTCCAGCATCACCGGTTCGGCCAGTTGCCGGCGCAGGCTGCCGACCACGACGCGCAGCCCGGACCCGTCCAGCCGCAACAGCGCCGAGCGGCCGAGGGTGAAGCGCTTGCCGGCCGAGGTGCCACGCCGTCCGACCGCGATCCCGTCGGACACCGCCTCGACCACCGCATCGGCCTCCATCCGGCGGGAGAACGCGCTTTCCTGGCGGTTGAACACCGCGCGCAGCCGTCCGCCCACGCCCGCCGCATGGGCATCGGCGGCCAGGGCGGGATCGACGAACACGCCCAGCGCCGCGTTCGGCACCCGCGCGTCATGCAGCGCGGCCAGCAGCCAGGCCGTGTTGCCGCGCCCGCCGCCGCCCGGATTGTCAGCGGCATCGGCCAGGATGATCGGCCCGTCCGCCGGCGCCCGCTCGGCGAGGGCGACCGCATCCGGGATCGAGACCAGCGTGCGGACATAGCGATGCCGGTCGGCCCAGCCGCGGCGCGCGATGGCCAGCGCGGCGCGGCGCGCGGCAGCCAGGTCGTCGCGGGTGGTGACGGTGATCGTCAGCCCGCATTTCGGCAGGTCGCTGAACACGAACCCGCCGGCGATCGACACATTGGCGACCGGCCCACCGACCAGTGTCTGTCCATACGCCAGAAGGTCGGCATACGGCCCCTCGGCCGTCAGCAGGGTCACCGACGGCGCGGTCAGCGGCAGGCGGATGAACGCCCGGGTCATGCGCGTGCCGGCCAGGCACTCGCGTATCAGGTCCGCCGATTCGGCGGCGCGTTCGCGCTGATCGACATGGGGGTTGGTGCGATATACCACCAGCGCGTCACACAGCTCCACCAGGCGTTCCGAGACATTGCAGTGAAGATCGTGCGACACCACGATCGGCACCGCCGGCCCGACGATCCGGCGCACCATCGCCAGCAGTGTGCCCTCGGTATCCTCGTCCCCCGTGGCCGACGACGCCCCGTGATTCGGCACATACACCGCATCGACCGGCAGGGCGGCGCACAGGCGCACGCGGATGCGGTCCAGGAAGTCCAGGAACAAATCCTGCGCGATCGGTCCGCCGGGTGGCGCGCCGGCGATCAGGATCGGCACCGGCGTCCACGGCCCGGTCGCATCCATCCGCGCGTAAAAGCCCGGAAGCTCGGACGGCAGATGGCTGACCTGGCGCGCCAGCGTGGTGATCGCCTCGCCTTCCTCCCAGCATTGCTGGCGAAAATCGGTCGCGGTGGTGACCGGCGCGAAGGCGTTGGCTTCCAGATGGACGCCCAGGATGGCGATACGCGGGCAGGGCATGGCGGTGGTTCCGGCTGGGTTGGATGGGAACCATACGCGCTGTCGGCGGTTCCTGTTACCGGGTCCGGTTGCCGCCGGGGCGGACACGGGTAAACTGAGGACATGGGATCACAATCGCCTGGGCCGAAACTCACGACCGTTGAATTGCTGGACCGGCTGGTGTCGTTCGATACCACCAGCCGCAATTCCAACCTGCCGTTGATCGGCTTCGTCAGGGACTATCTGGACGCGCACGGCGTGCCCTATCGCGTCAGCCTGGATGAAACCGGGCAGAAGGCGAACATCCACGCCATCGTCGGTCCCTGGACAGCGGGCGGCGTGGCGCTGTCCGGGCATGTCGACACCGTGCCGGTGGATGGCCAGGCCTGGTCGGCCGATCCGTTCACGCTGCGCCACCAGGACGGCAGGCTGTATGCGCGCGGGTCGTGCGACATGAAGGGCTTCGTCGCGTCCTGCCTGTCCGCCGTGCCCGATTTCCTGGCGCGCAGGCCCGCCCGCCCGCTGCATCTGTTCATTTCGTACGACGAAGAAGTCGGCTGCTGGGGCGCGCAGCGCCTGATCCGCGACCTGGCCGAATCGGGCCTGAAGCCCGGCCTGTGCGTGGTGGGCGAACCATCGGGCATGAAGCCGATCCTGGCGCACAAGGGAAAGCTGAACCTGAAGGTGACGGCCAGGGGCCTGCCCGGGCATTCCAGCGAACCGGCCAAGGGTGTCAACGCCGTCATGGCCGCCGCCGAAGCCGTCGCCTGGTGTGCCGCCGAGGCGCGGCGGCTTCCCGTGGAAGGCCCGTTCGAGGATGGGTTCGATCCGCCGCACACCACGATCCATGTCGGGCCGATGCAGGGTGGCACGATCCTGAACATCATCCCTGAACATGCCGAGTTCATCATGGAATGGCGCAACATCCCGGGCGACGACCCGCTGCGCCACGCCGAACGCCTGAAGACCCACGTCGCTCGTCATATCGAGCCGGCGATGAAGGCGGTCAGCCCGGCCACCGGCTTCAGCTATGAAATCCAGGTCGAGATGCCGGGCATGGGCCTGCACGCCGATCACGAACTTGCATCGGTCGTGAAGCAATTGACGGGATCGAACAGCACCGGAAAGGTCAGCTACGGCACCGAGGGCGGTTTCTACCAGGAAGCCGGCATCCCGACGATCATCTGTGGGCCAGGTCATATCGCGCAGGCCCACCAACCGGATGAATTCGTCGCGCAGAGTGAGCTCGATTCCTGCGATGCCTTCATCCGCCGGCTGGTCGACCGGCTACTGGTGTGACAACAAACGCCATGACGGGGACAACCCACCCACCGGTTCCACCGCCTCTGCCGCACTTCGACGTGCGGCTGGAGCCGCCGGCGATCGGCGACTGGCTGGACGGCAATACCGGCATCCCCGGGATCACCACCTTCGAGTCCGGCCATCCGGGGCCGCATATCGGGCTGCTGTCGCTGACGCATGGCAATGAATTCGCCGGCGCCATCGTGCTGGACCGCCTGCTGCGCGCCGGTCTGCGCCCCGCGCGAGGCCGGCTGTCCTTCGCCTTCGCCAACATCACGGCGTTCGAGCGGTTCGATCCCCGCCGCCCCGTCACCTCCCGCTTCGTGGACGAGGACCTGAACCGGCTGTGGGACGCGGCCACGCTGGGCGGCCCGCGCTCGTCGGTGGAGCTGCACCGCGCGCGCGAGATGCTGCCGTGGGTGGAAACCGTGGACGTGCTGCTGGATCTGCATTCCATGCTGTGGCCGTCGGAAGCGCTGATCCTGAGCGGCGTGCCCGAGAAAGGCCGCAGCCTGGCGCGCGCCATCGGCGTGCCGGAACTGGTGGTCGCCGACGCGGGCCATGCCAATGGGCGGCGGCTGATCGACCACACCCGCTTCTCGGACCCCGACACCCCCTATGTCGGCATGCTGGTCGAGGCCGGGCAGCATTGGGTACCCGAAACGGTCGACACCGCCATGGCAAGCACGGTGCGCCTGCTGCGGCACCTGGACGTGGTCGCGCCGGATGCCCCGCTGCCGGCGGTGCGCCTGCCCGGCACGTCGCGGCTGGCCGTGGTGACGGATGCCGTGACGGCTGTCACCTCGGGCTTCGCGTTCGTCGATTCCTATCGCGGGGGCGACATCATTCCCGTCCGGAACACGCTGATCGCGATGGACGGAGATACCGAAATCCGCACCCGGTACGACGATTGTCTGCTGGTGATGCCCAGCCTGCGACCCAGCAAGGGGCACACCGCGGTCAGGCTGGCGCGGTTCGAGCCGTAGGAAACCTCGCCCGCCCCCTTCCCCACCGCGCGCCAACCCCGCATGATCGCAGTGCACAATCTTGCGGGGTAGCCATGGATCAACAGCTTCTCGCGGCCCTGGCCAGGATGGCCGGGCTGGACAAGGCTCTGGCCGAGTTTCCTGACGACGTCGCCGCGGCGGCCGAGCAGGCCATCAGCAACGCGGGATCGGTCAAATACCCGACCGACCCGGCGGCGGAACCCTGGCCGCCGATGCGCGCGGGGGTGGGGCTGTGACCGATCTGCACTGGATGACGGCGGTCGAGGCGTCGCGCGCCTTCGCCACGAAGAAGCTTTCGCCCGTCGAGCTGATGACCGCGCTGCTGGCCCGCATCGACGCGCTGGACCCCAGGCTGCACGCCTTCATCCGCCTGGACCGCGATGCCGCGCTGGCGGGGGCACGGTCCGCCGAACAGGAGATCGCGGCGGGACGCATCCGCGGGCCGCTGCATGGCGTGCCCGTGGGGATCAAGGACATCATCAACGTCGCCGGGCTGCCGACGACCTGCCATTCGAAGATCCTGCTGGACAACATTGCCGGGTCCGACTCGGTGGTCGTGGGCAAGCTGCGGCAGGCCGGCGCGATCATGATCGGCAAGCTGTCGACCCACGAATTCGCGATCGGCGGGCCGAGCCATGATCTGCCGTTCCCGGCGGCGCGGAATCCGTGGAACCCGGATCATCATCCGGGCGGTTCGTCGTCGGGTTCGGGCGCCGGCGTCAGCGGCGGGCTGTTCCCGGTGGCGCTGGGCACCGACACCGGCGGATCGGTCCGCAACCCGGCGTCCGCCTGCGGCATCGTCGGGCTGAAGCCGACCTATGGCCTGGTGTCGCGGCGCGGCGTGTTCCCGCTGTCGTTCACGCTGGACCATGTCGGCCCGCTGACCCGCACGGTCGCCGACAACGCGCTGATGCTGGACACCATCGCCGGCCACGATCCGGAAGACCCCGGCAGTTCCGCCACCCAGTCCCGCTATTTCGGGCGGATGCTGGATCGCGGCGTGCGCGGCCTGCGGATCGGTTTCATCCGCCACTTCCATGAACGCGACATGCCGGCGCATCCGGAAGTCACCGCGGCGCTGGAGGATGTGGCCCGCGTGCTGCAGGCCGAGGGCGCCGAGGTGCAGACCGTGGAAATTCCCAGCCTGAACGAATTCTCCAACATCAATCGCGTGATCCTGTGCAGCGAGGCCTGGTCCATCCACGCCCCGTGGCTGCGCACCCGTCCGGGCGATTATGGACAATTGTCCCGACGGCGGCTGATGCCGGGCGCATTCATGAACGCCGGCGACTATGTCGGCGCGCAGCGGCGGCGGCTGGAGCTGATCGCGGCGGTCGAGGACAGGCTGCGGGACTTCGACGTGCTGATGTGCGCAAGCTCGATGGACCCGGCGAGCAACATCCACGACGCGGCGGAGACCTCTCGCACCTATCCGCGCCAGGCGCGCACGCCGTTCAACGTCACCGGCCATCCGGCACTGGCGATGATGTCGGGCCTGGCCAGCACCGGCCTGCCGACATCGGTGCAGTTCGTCGGGCGGTATTTCGATGATGCAACGGTGTTCCGCGTGGCCGCGGCGTACGAGCGGGCCACGCATTGGGCGGCGAGGAAGCCGCCGATCGGGTGACCGGACGAGGCATCTCCCGTCGCGCCGGAGGCGAGAAAGCGCAAGGCGCGTAAAGGAAGCGCTTTCAATGGCTTCGTCTCATGGCACGCTGTTTCGGCGCGCGCGCCTCGTCATGTCGTGGTCGGCGCGCGCCGGCCGTCCACGACGTGCCGTGCGGGCCTCGGCAAAGACGGGAGGGGGAGGTCGGCTTGAGCCGACCGTGACATGGGGCTAGGCTCAGCGCCGCCTGGTACAACCTTCACAGTAACGATCATCGGAGGATCGCCCAATGGCCAGCTTCACCTGGATCGGCGGTACGCTCGGCACATGGGCCGATCCGGCGGCCTGGGCCGGTCCCGGCGGCGTGCCGGGCGCGGCGGACACGGCCATCGTCAATGTCCCCTCCTCGGCAGTCCCGGGCGTGCCAGCCTATGTCATCCAGGGACCCGGCACCGTCGGCACACTACAGGCGACCGGCGCGTTGATCCTCGACGGCTCGTTCACCATCGGCGCCATGGCACTCGGCGCCAGCGGCATGCTCAACATCGGTATCGGCAGCACGGTGCAGGCCTCGGGGATCACCTCGGGCGGCGACGGCGGGATCGTCGTCAATGGCGGCAAGCTGGTGTCGGCCGGCACCGTCGCCATCGCCGACCTGAACGTCCGCAATGGCGCCACCGTGGAACTGGCCGATCTGTTCCTGAACGGCGGAACCTTCGTCGCCCCCGATGCGACCTCGATCCTTGAGATCGGCACCGCCGGAAGCGGCGTCGCCGGCACGGTGGTGGTGGATACCGGCGCGATCCTGTCGATGACGAACACCAGCCCCGGCATCGTCTTCAGCACCGTTACCCTGCCGGGGCTGCTGAACAACGGAACCGTGACGGCCGACTCCGTCAGCCCGGTCGTCATCAACGCCGGCACGAACAACGGCATCCTGTCCGGCGTCACCATCGCGAGCGCATTCCCGGGCAGCAGTACTTTCGTCAACAACGGCACGATCCAGAGCGGGGCTGTGACCGTCCTGCGCGACCTGACCGGCACCGGACAGGTGGTGATTTCCGATTTCGGCGATCTGCGGGTCGGCCATTCGGTGCAGGCGACGATCGACTTCTCCGGCAATTTCAGCCGGCTGGGACTGCTGGCCGATGCCTTCCCGGGCGCCATCAGTGGCGGCACCGACCTCTCGCTGACCCATTTCGCCGACGACGATTTTCTCTACCTGCCATCCCCGCTGACCGGCGCGACGTATACGCAACTGTCACCCACCGACGGATCGCTGTTCCTGGCGACCGCCGGGGGCACCATCACGCTGCACATGGTCGGCTCCTACACCGCGAATCCGGCGCTGCAATTCAGCACAGCACAGATCGTGGGCCTGTCGGGCAACCAGCTGGTTCCGGCCTGTTTCGCCACCGGAACGCGCATTGCCACGCCCCGCGGCGCGATCGCCGTCGAGGATCTGGCGATCGGTGACACGGTTGAAACGCTGTCGTCCGACGGTCCCCGCCGCATCATCTGGATCGGCCATCGCCGGATCGACATCGCGCGCCATCCCAAGCCGGCCGAGGTGCGGCCCGTCCGCATCGAACCCGGCGCGTTCGCCGACGGCGTGCCGCGCCGCGCGCTGTGCCTGTCCCCCGATCACGCGGTGTTCATCGACGGCGCGCTGATCCCGGTCAAGCATCTGGTCAACGGCACCACGGTCGCAGTGCTGCCGGTCGATGACATCACCTATTGGCATGTCGAGCTCGACCGGCACGAGGTGCTGCTGGCCGAGGGGCTGCCGGCGGAATCCTATCTCGACACCGGTGATCGCTCGAACTTCGCCAATGGCGGCGACGTGGTCACGCTGCACCCGGCGATGCGCGCGCTCACCTGGGACGCGCGGGCCTGCGCGCCGCTGGTGGTGACCGGGCCGGAGGTGGAACGCGCGCGGGCCGTGCTGGCGCGCCGCGCCAGGTCGCGGCCGGCACCGCGCCGCGTCAGGCGCGGATGAAGCCGACCAGCTTTTCGACCTCGGCCACGATCGGATCGGCGATGGCGGCGGCGCGTTGCGCGCCATCACGCAGCACCCTGTCGATGCTGGCGGGATCGGCCAGCAGGCGGCGGGTTTCCCCGGCGATCGGGCTGATCTTGGCAACCGTCAGCTCGCTCAGGGCTTCCTTGAACGCGCCAAAGCCCTTGCCGCCATGCTCGCGCAGCACGCCGGCGGCGTCGGTATCGGCCAGGGCTGCATAGATCCCCACCAGGTTCCGCGCCTCGGGCCGGTCGGCCAGGCCATCCAGTTCCGAAGGCAACGGCTCGGGGTCCGTCTTGGCGCGGCGGATCTTCAGCGCGATGGCGTCGGGTTCGTCGTTCAGGTTGATCCGGCTCTGATCCGACGGGTCGGACTTGGACATCTTCCTGGTACCGTCGCGCAGGCTCATGACCCGGGCGGCCACGCCCAGGATCGCGGGTTCAATGTTGGGGAAGAAGTCGACGCCGTAATCGTGGTTGAACTTCTGCGCGATGTCGTTCGCCAGTTCCAGGTGCTGACGCTGATCCTCGCCCACCGGCACGCGCGTTGCCTTATAGGCCAGGATGTCGGCGGCCATCAGGTTCGGATAGACGTACAGCCCGGTCGAGACGTTCTCGCGGTTCTTGCCGGCCTTGTCCTTGAACTGCGTCATGCGGTTCAGCCAGCCG
>CAYZKM010000011.1:0-7921 GCA_964478525.1 uncultured Bifidobacterium sp. | reverse complement strand
TGCGGGCGACGCAGTTGAAGATCCAGGCAAGCTGCGCATGGGCACGGACGTTGGATTGCAGGAACAGGATGTGCTTGTGTGCGTCGATGCCGCAGGCCAGCAGCACCGCCGCCATCTCCCGCGTCTGCTGGGCAAAGGTCGCGGGGTCCTGCCATTCGGTGATCGCATGCAGGTCGACGACGCAATAGATGCACTCATGCCCGTCCTGCAGGGCGACCCAATTGCGGATCGCGCCCAGGTAGTTGCCCAGAGTGGCGACGCCCGAGGGCTGAATGCCGGAGAAGATGCGCTGCATGGTCCGATCTCGATTGGCTGGAAGGGCGGGACAGATGGCTCATCCCGGCGCGGGGTGCAAGGCTGCGCGCATTTGGCCCCGGCCGGCGGACCCGATAGGCTGACGGCCGGGGAGGACAGACGACCATGCTGCCGACACCGGGCTTCCATCACCTGCACCTGCGCTCCGTCGATCCCGACGCCACGATCGGGTTCTTCACGCGCCAGTTTCCACGATCCTCGCGCGGCGCGTGGGCCGGCCTGCCCGCCCTGCTGTCGCCGAACGCGACCATGCTGCTGTTCGACAAGGCCGACCAGGCACCCATCGGCGAACCACAAAGCGCGATCTGGCATTTCGGCTGGCATGTGACGGATGTGCGGGCCGTGGCCGCGACCTTCTCGGCCACGCCCGAGGTCGAGATCGCCCCGCTGTATACCGGCGTCGGGGATGGCTGGGTGACGGTCAGCAGCGACACCTGGTTCCGCACCGGCGATCTGCTGGGCGTGACCCGGGCGCAGATCGCGGCCTTCCAGGCGGCCGGCACCCCGCCACCGGGCGGGCCGGGCTTCGCCTATTTCCGTGGCGGGCCCGAACGCGCGCTGTTCGAGATCTCGGGCAACCACCCGGCCGAGCGGTTCAACCACATCCATATGTGGCAGGAAGACCCGCTATGCGCCCAGCTTTGGTATCAGAAGCACCTGAACGCCCCCTCGCGCGCCAGCTTCGGTGACGTCGCCGTGACCGAGGCGACCTGCAAGGTGCCCCGCACCACTGACCTGACCTTTCCGGCGCTGACGCCGGGCGGGATGTATCGTGCCCCGCGCGGCGGCGTGACGTTCGGGGACATCGACGTGATCTGGTACGCGAACCAGGGCAATGCGCCGTTGGTCAGCTCGATCGGGCAGTTCCAGGACCATATCGGCCTGTCGGTGACCGACCTCGATGCCTGGATCGCCAAGCTGCGCGCCGAGGGCGTGACGTTCCTGTCGGACCCCTACGCGCTGGGCGACACCAGGGCGGTGATGATCGAGGGGCCGAGCCGGGAGGGGCTGGAATTGGTGGAGGTTCGGTAGGGCGCTATTTGCCACGCCGGCGCAGCAGCCGGCGCGCCAGGTCACGCACATCGCCGGCGCCCAGCAGCTGCCCGGCGACGGCATAGGTCAGCAGGCCGGCCAGGATCAGCGCGGCCAGGGCGCCCATGCGGGCCAGGCCACGGGTCGGTGTCGCGAACAGCACGGATTGCGCGGCCCACAGCACGGCGGCCATCGCGACCGATGCGGCGACCATCCCCAGGCAGCGGCGGCGCAGCTGCGCGTCGGGGCGCAGGAAGCCGCGCCGGGTCAGCACGATCCACAGCCATACCACGTTCAGGATCGCCGCCAGGCTGGTCGACAGCGCCGGCCCCAGATGCTGCAGCGGCACCATGAAGGCGATGTTCATCGCCAGGTTCGACGCCACCGCGCCCATGCCGATCTTCACCGGAGTCGCCGTGTCGCCCCGCGCGAAGAAGGCCGGCGTCAGCACCTTCACCAGCACATAGGCGGGCAGCCCCACCGCATAGGCGGCCAGCGCCTGCGCGGTCAGCATGGCACTGTCGGCGCTGAACGCGCCGCGGCCGAACAGGGTCCAGATGATCGGATGGGCCGACACGACCAGGGCCAGCGTGGCGGGCAAGGTCAGGAACAGCGCGTATTCGATGGCGCGGTTCTGGGTCGTCAGCGCGGCCGGCCCCTCGCCGGCGCGGACCTGGCGCGACAGCATGGGCAGCATGGCCGTGCCGACCGCGGTGCCGATCACCCCCAGCGGCAATTGCTGGACCCGGTCGGCATAGTACAGCAACGAAACCGTGCCGGCGGGCAGCAGGCTGGCGATGATCACGTCCACCGCCAGGTTCAGCTGCGTCACGCCCGCGCCCACCAGGCCTGGCGCCATCTTGCGCAGCAGCACCCGGACCTGCGGCGTCAGCCGAGGCCGCGGCAGCGCGAACGCCATCCCCGCCCGCGCCGATGCCCACATCAGCAGGCCAAGCTGCGCCACGCCCGACGCCGTCACGCCCCAGGACAGCGCGTGCCCGGCCGTCGGCACGAAGGGCGTCAGCCACAGCATGCAGGCGATCGAGATGACGTTGAACAGCACATAGGACGCCGATGCGGCGGTGAACCGGTCCAGCCCGTTCAGCACGCCGGACACCAGCGCGGCCAGGCAGATCAGGATCAGATAGGGAAAGGTGATCCGCGACAGCGTGACGGCCAGGGCGAATTTCTCGGGGTCCGAGGCGAAGCCCGGGGCCAGCACGACCATCATCTGCGGCATGAAGATCTCGCCCGCGATGGTCAGCAGGCCAAGCCAGAAGACCATCACCGAGAAGGTTTCCAGCGCGAAGCGCCGGGCGACCTCGCTCCCCTCGGCCGCCAGCATGCCGGCAAAGGCGGGGACGAAGGCGGCATTGAACGCACCCTCGCCGAACAGGCGGCGGAACAGGTTGGGCAGCTTCAGCGCCACGAAGAACGCATCTGCGACCGGCCCGGCGCCCAGCATCGCCGCGATCAGCATGTCGCGCACGAAGCCCAGGATGCGGCTCGCCATCGTCCAGCCGCCGACTGTCAGGACACTCTTGAGCATCGGGTCGCGCGGCCTGTCAGGTTCGGGTCATCGAGGGTCGCCGTGCTCGTCGCGGCGCGGGCGGGCGAGCAGGTCGGCGATGGCCTGCGCCAGCGTGGTGCGCCCGCGCACCAGGTCGGCCACGGCCGCGCAGACCGGCAGTTCCACGCCGGCGGCGCGGGCCACCAAAGCGGGGGCGGTGGCCACACCTTCCGTCACGGCGCTGCGCCCGGCCAGGACCTCGGCCAGGGTCTGTCCCCGTCCCAGCGCCAGGCCCAGGCTGAAATTGCGGCTGGACGGGCCGGTGCAGGTCAGCAGCAGGTCCCCCAGCCCCGACAGCCCCATCATCGTCTCGGCCCGCCCGCCCTGCGCGGCGACCAGGCGGGCGAGTTCGGCCAGCGCGCGGGTGATCAGGGCGGCGCGGGCGTTCTCACCCAGGCCGGCGCCGATGACGGCCCCGGCGGCGATGGCGATCACGTTCTTGGCCGCACCGCCAAGCTGCGCGCCGATCGGGTCGTCATTGCCATACAGGCGGAAGGCGGGGGTGCCGATCGCGGCGGCGATCCGGTCGCGCAGGGCGGCGTCGGTGCCGGCCACCACGGCGGCGGCGGGCAGGCCGGTGGCAACCTCGTGCGCGAAATTCGGCCCCGTCAGCACGGCGGTCGCGGCGTCGGGGCGCAGCTCGGCCAGGACCTCCAGCGGCAGGCGCAGCGTGCCGGTCTCCACCCCCTTGGCGCAGACGACCAGGTTGCGCGACGCGGCGGGCAGCCCCGGCAGCACCGCGCGCATATGCTGCATCGGCACCACCAGAAGCGTCAGCTCGGCGGCCGGCAGGTCCGACACCACGCGGATGGCGTCGGGCAGGCGGTGGTTCGCCAGCCGGTGGGACATCCGGCTTTGCTGCATGGCCGCCGCCGCGGCGGGATCGCGCGCCCACAGCAGCACCTGGTTGCCGGCCCGCGCCGCCTGGATCGCCAGGGCCGTGCCCCACGCCCCGGCGCCGATCACCGCGACCCTATTCATCGCACAGCCTCGTCACGACGGCCTCGGCGCCGGCCTCGCCCTCGCCCAGCCGGTCCAGCAGGGCGGCCAGGATCGCCGCCACCTCGGTCTCGAACCGGTAGGGGGGATTGATCACCACCAGCCCGCACCCGTTCAGCCTGGCAGGGTCCAGCGGCGCGCGCAGCAGCAGTTCGGCGGCCACCACGTCGCGGATGCCAGCCTGCCGGATCGCGGCATGGAAGGCGCGGACCGGCGCGCGATGCTTGATCGGATACCAGGCGGCGAAGACCCCGGTGCGGCACCGCTCCCACCCGCTGGCCAGGGCCTCGGCCAGGCGCGCGAACTCATCCACGGCCTCGAACGGCGGGTCGATCAGGACCAGCGCCCGCTTCTGGCGGGGCGGCAGCAGGGCGCGCACGGCCTGCCACCCGTCGCGGTGATGCACCCCCACCAGCGGATCGCGGGCGAAGCGATGCCGCAGGTCGGCCGCGTCCTGGTCGTGCAGCTCGCAGCACGCCAGCCGGTCGTCGGGGCGCATCAGGGCGCGGATCAGCGCCGGCGAGCCCGGATAGTGCCGCAGCCCCGGGTCCGCGCCACCGGCCCCGCCCGCCGGCGCCAGGTCCATCGCGCGGACCAGCCCGACATAGTCCGCCAGCACCCCCGGCGTGTCCCGCAGCAACCTGACGATCCCCCGCTCGGCTTCTCCGGTCCGCAGGGCGGGGCCGGAATCGAGCTCATACCCGCCGATCCCCGCATGGGTGTCCAGCGCGAAGACCGGCGCCGGCTTGCGGTGCAGCGCCCGCAACAGCCAGACCAGCACGGCGTGCTTCATGCAGTCGGCGAAGTTGCCGGCATGGAAGGCGTGGCGATAGTTCATGCCTCCGCCGCCGCCCGGCCCGCCGCCTCGGCCAGGGATTCCAGCGGCCAGCGCGGCCGCGGCGCAAAGTCCAGCCCATCGGTCAGGCCCAGCCGCAGCCGCTCGATCCCTGCCCAGGCCACCATCACGGCGTTGTCGGTGCACAGCCGCACCGGTGCGGCGATCAGGCGGAACCCGGCCCGTTCGGCGGCCGAACCCAGCGCGGCGCGCACCGCGCCATTGGCCGCGACCCCGCCGGCGACGACCAGAAGATCGGCCCCCGGCGACCGCGCCCGCATCATCGCCATGGCGTGCGAGGCGCGGTCGGCCAGGCAGGCGGCCACCGCGGCCTGGAAACTCGCGGCGAGATCGGCCGCCACCTGCGCCGCCAGCGCGCCGGGGCCCAGCCGCGCGGTCGCCTGGGCCACCGCCGTCTTCAGGCCCGAGAAGCTGAAGTCGCACCCCGCCCGCCCCAGCATCGGCCGGGGAAACGCATGGCGCGCCGGGTCGCCGAGCGCAGCCAGCCGCTCCAGGGCCGGCCCGCCCGGCCAGCCCAGGCCCAGCAGCTTGGCGACCTTGTCGAACGCCTCGCCGGCCGCATCGTCGACCGTGCCGCCCAGGCGGGTGTGATGGCCCACGCCCTGCACCGCGACGCACTGGCAATGCCCGCCCGAGACCAGCAGCAGCAGATACGGGAACGGCGCCCCACCCTCGACCAGGCCCGGCAGGCGGGCGGTCAGGGCATGCGCCTCCAGATGATTCACCGCGACATGGGGCAGGTCGTGGGCCAGGGCGATGCCCTTGGCGACCTGGCTGCCGACGATCAGCCCGCCGATCAGGCCCGGCCCGGCGCTGGCGGCCACACCGCCCAGATCGGCGAACGCCACCCCGGCCCGCTGCATCACCTGCTGGATTTGTGCGGGCAGGCTGGCAAGATGGGCACGCGCCGCGATCTCGGGCACCACCCCGCCGAACGGCGCATGATCCCGTTCCTGGCTCAGCACCGCCTCCGCCAGGATGCGTCCATCCGGCGCCAGGACGGCCGCCGCCGTCTCGTCACAGGACGATTCGATTCCCAGTACCGGGCCCATCAATGCATTTCCCATCTTTTCCTCAGCCGGCTGCAGTAATAGGACGCGCCGATGAACGCTGCCACGCCCCATGCGGGGAACCCACCCATGCCGGCGGGCGCCGCCCGCCATGTCCCGCCACACGGACGGTCGCTGCCGCTGCGCGTCGGCACCCGTGGCTCGCCGCTGGCGCTGGTGCAGACCCGCGCCTTTCTTCACATCCTGACCACGTTCTGCCCCGTGCTGCGCGGCATGAACGTGTTCGAGGAGCATGCGATCAACACCACGGGCGACCAGGTGCAGGACCGCCGGCTGGCCGATATCGGCGGGAAGGGCCTGTTCGCCAAGGAAATCCATGAAGCCCTGGCCGATGGGCGCATCGATTTCGCGGTCCACAGCCTGAAGGACCTGGAAACCGAGCTGCCGGCGGGCATCGTGCTGGCCTGCACCATGAAGCGGGAGGACGCGCGCGACGCCCTGATCCTGGGCCCCGCCTGCCATCGGGTGGACCCCGGTGACCCGTATGCCTGCCTGCCGGCCCACGCGATGATCGGCACGTCCTCGGTCCGCCGGCAGGCGCAGCTGCTGCACGCCCGCCCCGACCTGCGGATCGTGACCCTGCGCGGCAATGTGCAGACCCGCCTGCGCAAACTCAGCGAGGGCGCGTGCGCCGCCTCGCTGCTCGCCCTGGCCGGGCTGCGCCGCCTGGGGATGGAGGACCGGGCCTCGGTCGTGCTGGACCCCGACGCCATGGTGCCGGCCGCCGGGCAGGGCATCGTCGGCATCACGGTCCGCGAATCGGACCAGGAGCTGCGGGAATTGCTGTCGGCGATCGAGGACCCCGAGGCCAAGGCCGTCTCTACCGCCGAACGGGCCATGCTGGACGAGCTGGACGGATCGTGCCGCACGCCGATCGGCGGCCATGCCCGCCTGCTGCCCACCGGCCAGCTGCACCTGACCGGGCTGGTGGCCCGCACCGACGGATCGTTCCTGCTGAAAAGCAGCCTGCACGGGCCGGCCGCCGACGCCGCCCGGATCGGCCGCGAGCTGGGCATCCGCCTGCGCGCCGACAGCCCGCGCGACCTGTTTGCCTGACGCCGGCGCCGTCCTGGTCACCCGGCCCGAGCCCGGGGCCAGCGAGACGGCGCGGCGCCTGGCCGAGCTGGATCACGTCTCGGTGATCGCGCCGATGCTGGGGATCGAGGCACTGCCGTCCCGCCTGCCCCCGCCCCAAGCCCTGGGCGCCCTGGTGGTGACCAGCCGCAACGGGCTGGCCTGCCTGGGGCCGGCCTATCGCCACCTGCCGCTGTGGGCGGTGGGCAACGCCACCGCCGCGCGGGCACGGGACGCGGGCTTCGCCGATGTGCGCAGCGCCGATGGCGATGCCGTCGCGCTCGCCGCACTGATCGCCGGCGGCATGCGCCCGTCCGGCGGCACTCTGCTGCTGACCACCGCCCGCGGGCAGGGCGAGGCGCTGTGCCACGCCCTGCGCGGCCTTGGGTTCCGCGTCGCTCGGCGGGCCACCTACCGCGCCAGGCCGGCGCGCGAACTGCCGGCCGATGCGGCCACCGCGCTGCGGCAAGGGCGGATCGGCGCCGCGCTGTTCTTCTCGGCCGAAACGGCGCGCCGGTTCGTCCACCTCGCGCAAGCCGCAACTCTCGGCGATGCAATGGCGGGCTGTGAAGCTTTGGCTATCAGTCAGGCCGTCGCCGTGGCATTACAGCCCCTGCCCTGGCGTCGCATCCGCGTCGCCGCCAAGCCGAACCAGGATGCCTTGCTGGCGCTGTTATGATGAAACACCCTCTGGCGTTGGCCAGCTCCGATTCCCGCACCGAACCCCAACCGGATGTCACCGCCGACCCACCGGAGCCCAGGCCCCGGCCTCCGGTGCTGCCCTGGCTGTACGCCGCCGGCTTCGGCGTGATGGCGGCCGCCAACGTCGTGCTGTGGTTGAACCACGACCAGGCCGCGCCGGCGCCGGCGCCCGCCGCCACGGTCGACCTCGACCCCATCACGCGCCAGTTGCAGTCAGTGGAGGCGCGGCTGACCCGGCTGGAACAGCGCCCCGCCCCGGCCGACACGGCCCCGCTGGCGGCGCGGATCGACGCGCTGGAGAAG
>CAYZKM010000010.1:0-28756 GCA_964478525.1 uncultured Bifidobacterium sp. | reverse complement strand
CGCCCAGCATGCCGCCCAGCTTGCGATTGAAGTCGCGCCACAGCTCGTCCAGATCTGCTTGTCCGGCAGGACATTATCGGCCATTATCGCGACATGTAGCGTCACAAATGCCCGCCGCGCCCCCGCGGATGGCATCCAGGAGTCAGTATGGCCAAGCCACCCGCAGGAATCCACGCGGAGGACATCAAGGCCTATCTGCGCAAGCACCTCGGCCCCATCACCGTCCTGTCCGAGGCGTGGGGCTACCACCGCGCCGGGATCAGCAATGCACTGCGGGACGTCGGCTACTCCGTGCCCCTAGAGCGCCGCATCGCGGAGGCCTTGGGCCTTCCGCCTAACCAGGTGTGGCCGGACCGCTGGGCGGCTGATGGCACCCCACTGCCTCGCATCGCCCGCACCGGTTCTAGGCCCGCAGCCAACTCCGAAACCAGTCAAAAAAGGCGTGCCGCATGAACAGGGAACCGTCCAGGCTTGTCAGCCTCGACCTGATCGACGTGGGTGAACGGTTGCGCGTGGTCGACATGGACTACGCGCAGATGATCGCCGGATCGATGATCGAGGTCGGCCAGTTGACGCCGATTGAAGTGCGTCCCGCGGCGCATGGACGCTTCGCGCTGGTGGCGGGTGCGCATCGGTTGGAAGCCGCGCGCATGAACGATTGGGTCGAAATCGCGGCCATCGTGCGTGAGGCGGATGACCTGCAGGCCGAACTGCGGCAGATCGACGAAAACCTGGTCCGGCGTGAACTGTCCGCCCTGGACCGCGCGACGTTTCTGGCGCGCAGGCAGCAAATCCATCTGACCCTTTATCCCGACACGTCGCGGGGAAAGGCCGGTGCGATGGCGCGGTGGCATGCGTCGGCGAGCCTGTCCTTCGCATCGGAAATTGCCAGAAAATTGGCCGTCAGCGACCGCGATATCCGCCGGTCCATCGCCCGCTTTACGCAGATTGCGCCTGATGTGCGGGAGAAGATCGTCGGTACCTGGATCGCCGACCACGGAACGACGTTGGACAGCCTTGTCCGCCTCGGGCCATCGGATCAGCGCAAGGTCATCACCGTGATGCTGCGCACCGACAATCCGGTCCGGTCGGTGGCGAAGGCGATGGACGAAGTCGCCGGGCGGAGGGCGCCCGTTCCGGATGAAGCCGGACAGCAGCTTGGTCGGCTTCAAGACGCATTCCGCCGCGCCAATCCGCGCGCCCGCCGGGAGTTTCTGAACTGGCTGGATGCCGAAGGCGAATTGAAGGCCTGGCGGTCCGGCCGAGCTGCCTACAACGGCGTGAAAACCGGTGAAGTGGAGCCGGGCTGATGCGCTCTCTGACATTCCACGAACGCTTCGTCCCGGCGATCGTCGCTGGTGTGAAGCGATACACGGTGCGCCGCCGTGGCGGCAGCGTGCCGCCGTTGCGGTCCTGCTTCGGGCTTTACACTGGCGGCCAGGATCGCCCCATCGGCCACGCGACCTGCCTGTCGATCGAGCTTGTAGACATCGACCTGGTGGAAGGGATCGTCTCGTTTCCTGATCTTGAAACCCGCGACCTGACCATGCACGACGAACTAGACGTGTTCGCGCGGGTCGACGGATTTGCGACCTGGCTAGAGCTGACCGCGTTCTACAGGCGTATCTACCCCGGCGATACCAGAGTGAGTGGCACACAGATCAGTTGGGGCAGTTCCTTTCGTCCCGCGACGGTGGGCTGAACCATGATCTCCTCCAATCGCCAGTTGGACCTGCTGACCGATTGGACGCCGCCGCCCGCGACGGTGCGGTTCGATGATACGCAGGTGCGCGCGGCGACGATGGAGGCGCAGATCAGCCGCGCCGTCGCCACCGCCCTGCGGGACTGCCCGGACAGGCGGGAGGACATCGCCAAGCGCATGGGCGAGTTCCTGGCCGAGAAAGTCACCGTGAACATGGTCAACGCCTACGCGTCCCAGGCCCGCGCTGACCACGCGATCAGCCTGCCTCGGTTTATCGCCCTGCTATCCGTCACGCGCGATCGCCGCCTGCTGCAATTCCTCGCCGAAATGATGGGCTGGGCGGTGATCGAGCAGAAGCATCTGCCGCTGATCGAACTGGCTGCGGTGCAAGAAAAGCTGGGCGAGTTGCAGGCCGCGGCCGCCGCATTGCGCCGCAAGGCCCGCGGGGCGCTGGCATGCCAGGAGGAAATGGAGCGAGGGCCCGGCCGATGAAGGACATCGACTGGCAATCGGTCGCGGCTGTTGCCACCACAGTCGTCATCATCTGCGGCCTCGGCTTCATGATGTTACGCGCGCGCCTGGCCGCCGACTTCGTCACCCGGAACGACTACGAACAGATGCAGTCCCGCCTGCGGGGGATCGAGGCGAAGCTGTCCAACATCCCGCAGCACGCCGACCTGATGGCGCTGGAACGCCGCGTCGCCGGTGTCAGCGAAAGCACTGCCGCAATCAATGCGTTCGTGCAGGGCCTGAAGGACGACAGCAACCGCATCCAACATCAGCTGAATATGCTGATCGACGCGAAGCTTCAGGAGGAAAAGGTCCGGTCATGAGCCTGCAAGAAGTCCTGCAGAAGGACCGCCGCCTGGTCATTCTGCGCACCCTGAGCGAGGTCGAAGGCTATAGCTCTAACGAGGGCGTGCTGCGCCAGGCACTCCATCACATCGGGCACCCGGAAGCGTCGAGGGACATGATCCGCGAGGATCTGTCGTTCCTGGAGCGGCACACCCTGATCCGCGTGGAAAAACTGCCGATGCCCAGCGGGGAATTGTGGGTGGCGCACCTGCTTGATGACGGTTTGTCGGTCGCGAACGGCAGGCCGCATGAGGGCGTTGCACGGCGGACACCGGGGGGCTGACCGAATGACCCGCCCGTCCACCATCGACGTGCTGCCAGCGGAAATCCAATCCGAGATCGGCCGGCTGCGCATGCAAGGCTGCACCATCGACCAGATCGTCGCGCATCTACGAAGAATGCATGGCGTGACGACGGTCATCCCCGAGTCCATGCAGCTTGAATTCGTTGACGCCACCGACAAGGCGGCCGGCGCGGTGCTGTATGAAAAGCGGATGGACTTCCTGAACCGGGAGGTCAGCAAGCTGGTCCTGGGGGGGACAGCGGGCACCGAGGCGATCAGCGGCGGCCATGCGGTGGGGCGGGAGCATCGCGCGGCGGAGGACGATGTCGAGAAGTTTGATGCGTTCAAGCTGAACACGACGATCAATCGCCAGCTTGTGCCGCTGATCATCAGCCTGACCTTCGGCCCACAGGAAGAGTACCCGCTGATCACGATTGGGCGTCCGGACGAAGTGCCGCTGGGCGATCTGGTCGAGAGCATCACGAACCTGGGCGCGCTGGGCCTGACCGTGAAGGCGGCGCAGGTGCGGGAGCGGTTGGGCATGGACCCGCCGGAAGACGACGACGAACTGATCGGCGGGATGCCCGCTGCGGTCCCGAAACCGCCCCATCCAACCCCGGCCCGCAGCATGGTGCCGGACGCCTTCGCCGCTCGGCCGGGCGGACTGTTCTCCGGGCTGATCACCCGCCATGCCGAGGCGCCGGACGAGCTGATGGACGCGCTGACCAACCGTCTGGCTGAGGACGCGGCAGGCGCGCTGGGCGGCCTGACGGATCAGGTGCGCGCCGCCTTCATGGCGGCCGAGGACATGCACGATCTGGCCCGCCGCGTGGCGCGGTTGGATCTGTCCAGCGATCAATTCGCGGACACGATGGCCCGCGGCATGGCCCTGGCCAACATGGTCGGACAGGCGAGCCTGGTTGAGGAGATGGATCGCGAGCGGAGGAACGGGTGATGGCAGACCAGAAACATCCAATCCGTGACTATCACGACCTGACGTACGCGATCAGCCAGGCGCGGGACCGCTGTGGCATCCCCAATCCGGTCCAAGGCCGGCGGGGGGAACGTCTTGCCATCCACATGGTGGCAGCGCATGAGGCGATCCCGCTGACCCACGCTGTGATGCGCTGGGCCAATTTCGGCCCGGTCATCCAGCAGCGCTGGCTGGCCGCGGCCAATGTCGCCCTCGATATCCAGTCCCCGACGCCGGCCGCAGATCCCACACCGCCCTATCATTTTCTGGGTGCCGAGGCGGAGATCGAGCACGCATGAAGCGCGTCAGCCGCCCGGCGACCGACCTGGCGAAGCGCGGCAACAGCCGGGCATCCGGCTATGAGCGGAACGCAAACGACTGGTACGTCGAACCGCCGTGGATCGTGCATGCGCTGCTCGATGCCGAGCCGTTCGGTGGTGATGATGCCCCACCCATCTGGGACCCGGCCTGCGGGCGCGGCACCATCCCGCGTATCGCCAACGAGCGCGGCATGATCGGCTTCGGCTCGGACCTGGTAGACCGTGGCTACAGCCGCTTCAGCCTGGGCACGATGGACTTCCTGACCTGCGCCCGACGGACGGACAACCACATCGTCAGCAACCCGCCCTATGGAATCCTGCAAGAGTTCGTTGACCATGCCCTGACGCTGACCACCGGCAAGGTCGCCGTGCTGGCACGCCTGGCCTGGCTGGAGGGTATCAGTCGGCGGGAGTGGTTTCACGGGACCAACCTGTCGCGGGTGCTGGTATCCTCGGCGCGGGTGTGCTGCCCGCCTGGCGAGATCGCACCGGCGTTCGATGCCACGAAATGGCCCACGGGCGGCGCCATCGCCTATGCGTGGTTCATCTGGGGCCGTGATCACGCCCCCGAACCCACGCTGACAATCCTTCCACCGCCACCGAAGGGCCGCTGATGGCCACGGATATCGAAGCCATCAGCCTTCCATTCCAGGAAGCCATCAGCTTCTTCCGGCAGAAGGCCCGCGTGCCGACATCGCACTGGACGGATGTCTGGCGCGAGGCGCACAGCCGGTCGTTCATGGTGGCCGGTGCCGCGTCCGATGCGCTGCTGTCCGACTTCCAGGCGGAAATCCAGAAGGCACTGGACGACGGCACCACGCTGGCCGACTTCCGCGCCCGATTCGACGAGATCGTGCAGACCCACGGCTGGAGCTATAACGGCAGCCCCGGCTGGCGATCGCGGATCATCTATGAGACGAACTTGTCCACCGCCTACTCCGCGGGGCGATACGCGCAGCTCACAGATCCCGACGTGCAGGAGTTCTTCCCCTTCTGGACCTATGTCCATTCCGGGTCGCGCCACCCGCGGCTTCAGCATCTGGGATGGAACGGCCTGACCCTGCGCGCCGATGATCCGTTCTGGAAGAGCCACTATCCGCCGAACGGCTGGCGCTGTGGCTGCCGCGTTTCCCCGACCAGCCGCGCCGCGATGGGACGCATGGGCAAGTCCAGTCCCGACCAGGCGCCGCCGATCGAGATGCGGACATGGGTCAATCCGCGGACCGGCGCGAAGCACCAGGTGCCCGCGGGGATCGATCCCGGCTTCGACTACAACCCCGGCACGGCCTGGAAGGATGGCACGCACAGGCCGGGCCGCAGCCCGAACTGGCGGCCCGTGGGGGACGAGCAATGAGCGGTGCGCGGATAACCTACACGCTGGACGACACCGCCGCCCGCGCGGCCGTCGACCGCCTTGGCGGCCTGCTGCGCACCGGCGTGATGAAGGCGATCGGTGTGGCGCTGGTCGAGGAGACCCAGCAGCGATTCGACCGTGGCGTCGACGTGTGGGGCATCAGGTGGGCGCCGGTGCATCCGGCCTACGCCGCGATCAAGCGCGGCCCGGGCATCCTGCGCGCCAGCCTGATGCTCCAGCGCAGCATTACATTCCAGGCGCAGGACAACCGGGTCACCGTCGGCAGCAATCGCATTTATGCCGCTGTCCATCAGTTCGGCGCGACGATCCGCCCGAAGAACGCCCGCGCGCTGGTGTTCCGTCTTGGGCGAGCGGGGCCGAGGGGCGGCAAGGGATCGGGCATCGTCAGGACGAAGTCCGTGACCATTCCGGCGCGCCCCTATCTCGGGTTCGGCCCCCAGGATCAGCGGGCGGTGATGGATCAGCTGCAGCGGGAAATTACATCGGTTGTCGGGATTTGACACCGCCTTAATCGCTGCTGCACCCTCGGGTCCGGTGTCAGTAGTACGATGTCGTAAGCGATTGAGGGTGTTGAAATGGGTGCAAATTCCCGGATCGAATGGACCGATCATACCTTCAATCCATGGTGGGGATGTACAAAGGTCTCTGAGGCATGCAAATTTTGCTATGCTGAATCATGGGCTCGCCGCGTGGGCCAGCAGGTCTGGGGACCAACGACCGGGCGGCGTTTCTTTGGCGAAACACACTGGGCCGCACCCCTGAAATGGAATTCCGAGGCGGCACGGACTGGCCAACGTGCTCGTGTTTTCTGTGCGTCGATGGGTGACGTATTTGAGGATAGGCCTGATCTCAATGAGTGGCGATCGAAGCTGTGGCCACTGATCACTAGTACGCCGAATCTGGACTGGCTCCTCCTCACAAAGCGGCCAGAGAACGTAAATCGAATGATCGGACCCGACCATGAGTGGGCTCCCAATGTTTGGTTGGGAACCACGATCGAAAATCAAGAAGCAGCGGACCACCGCCTCCCTCATCTCGGAACAATTCGGACCGCAGTTCGATTTATCTCGGCTGAACCTCTCCTTGGTCCAATCTCGATTGAGAAGAGTCTCGGGAGTATCGTGAACTGGGTTATCGCTGGGGGTGAGAGCGGGCCGAAGGCTCGCCCTTCATGCCCGTCATGGTTCAGATCGTTGGTCGATCAATGCGTAACCGCCGGTGTTCCGTTTCATTTCAAGCAATGGGGCGACTGGGCACCAGGCGGAATCACCCCGTCGAATCAGCGCACATTTCGGACATCAGACGGCACTCTGATGAGGCGCCTTGGAAAGCGGGCCGCAGGCAGGATCCTGGACGGCTTGACGTGGGACGGAGTGCCCGAGGTGCGAAGCGAATGGTAAATGAGCCAACCCTTTGGGACGACTCGTCGCTTCCAGTCTCTGACGCGGTCACACTAGGCCGTAATTTCAAATCCCTCCGTTTCCCGCTCTGGACGGAGAACAAGGCTCGTTTAATTGAAAATTATTTGCGATTGTTCCTGTATATCACCAAACATGGAACCTACATAGACGGGTTCGCGGCACCTCAGAATGACCAGTTTAAAGACATGTGGGCTGCCAAGAAGGCAGTCGAGCTGGAGCCTACATGGCTGCGGCATTTTTGGCTGTGCGACCAGAACGCAACCGGTGTCCGCTACCTCGAGCAATTGCGCGACCAGCATCCGACGAGACGCATTACCGTGATGTCGGGGGACTTTAATGAACGTGTGGGGGAAATCCTCGGATCTGGCGTTATAACAGAGAGCATGGCCACCTTCGCGTTGCTGGATCAACGCACATTTGAATGCCATTGGAGGACCGTCGAACGGCTTGCGACACATAAATCCATCAACAAAATTGAATTGTTTTACTTCTTTCCATCGGGGTGGATTGATCGATCACTCGCTGCTGTGGCGAGATCTGAGACAGCCGCTCGTGTCGAGCGTTGGTGGGGCCGTTCAGATTGGCTCAACTTGAAGGGTATGGACGGGACTGAGCGCGCACGGAGCGTAGCTCGCCGCTTCCGCGAGGAACTCGGATATCGATGGGCAGAAATTTTTCCAATTCATAATAGCGCACGACGCGGGCGCGTTATGTACCACATGATCCATGCCTCTGACCACCCAGAGGCAATTCCTCTCATGGTCAGAGCATACCGACAGGTCTCTGGGCGCCCAGAATTGCCCGAGGCCGAGCAACTCGACATGATCAAACTGCTAGAGGAAATCCAGCAGAGCGACCCTAAGAATCCCTCCTAAATCGCACTGACATGGTTAAGAGGTAAATAAGAGCCCGTAAGAGGCGGTCCAGACGCCTCCGGTGACAAAATGCGCGGCATAGGGCTGTCCGAACGACGCCGCGCCACAGCCCCTGGAAATCGCCCCTCCGCTGACGGAGCCTCCACCCACCGAAAGGCGCCCTGACCGCACGCGCGGTCATTATACCGCCGCCAACCCGCTGGCACCGTCCAGCGTCATGCAGACGGCAATCCACCATACAACCCTGACCGGCGACGGCGCGCCCGAATGGGTGCATCTGCTGCCGGCTGGCACGTTCCGCGGTGTCGATGGGCGCGGTCCCTACACGCTGGCCGATGCCCAGGCTGTGATCGATGCGTCGATGACATCTCAGCGGCTGGCCATCGATGTGAACCATTCCACCGATATCGCCGCGCCGAAGGGGGGCGAAAGCCCGGCCCGTGGCTGGATCGTCGCCATGGAGGTGCGGGCCGACGGCATCTGGGGGCGGGTCGAATGGACCGATCCCGGCGCGGCGATGGTGGCCGGCAAGGAATATCGCGGCCTGTCGCCGGTGTTCCTCCACGACAAAGGCGGTCGGGTGCTCCGCATCATGCGGGCCGCGCTGACGAACACGCCGAACCTCACTCTGACGTCCCTCAACAATCAGGAGACAAAACGGATGGACCCGGTCCAGTTCCGCGCCGCCCTCGGACTGCCCGAGACGGCCGACGACGCCGCAATCCTGGCCGCTGTGCAGCAGAACGCCCAGGCGATTGCGGCCCACGCCAGCCAGATCGCGGCGATTGCCCGCGCCGCCGGTCTGGGCGAGGCAACGGCCCCCGATGGCCTGGTGACCGCCCTTCAGGCGCGCCAGGCCGAGGGCGGAGAGATCGCCCGCATGGCGGCGACCATCACCGGGCTGGAAACGCAGCTGCGCACCATGCAGTCGCAGCAGGCGCAGGCGGCGGCGGTGGCGTTCATCGACGGCGCCATTGCTGCGGGCAAGCCGATTAATGCGCTGCGCGAGCACTACATCACGCGGCACATGGGGGACGCGGCAACGGTGGAAACCGAAATCAATGCGCTGGTGTCCATCAACGCCGGCGGCATGGGCCAGCCGACCGGTTCGAGCGGCGCAGGTGGCGGCGGTGGCGCCGTGCAGCTCACCGCCGACGACGAGCAGGTGATCGCCGCCATGAGCCTCGATCGTGACGCTTATTTGAAAACCAAGCAGGCGCAGATCAGCCTGCATGACAGGAGGGCCGTCTGATGGCACTTTCTGCTGGCAAGCCGCGCGATCGGCGCGGCGCCGAACCCAACGGCGTTGGCTTCGCGTATCCGGTAAAAGCGGGTGAGCGTGTCTATCGCGGCGGCTTCTGTGCCGTGACCGCGGCCGGGCAGCTTCAGCGTGTCCAGACCGCCAGCTCCTCGCAGTTCGTCGGCCTCGCGTCACAGGACTACGACAACAGCGCGAACGCGGCGGCAAGCACGGACAAGGTGACGGTGCTGCGCGGGGTCTATGCCATCACCGTCCCGGCGGCGACGGCGGCCAACATCAACGCGACCGTCTACTGCACCGACGATGACACCGCGACGCTGACGGTGGGGTCCAACCTGCCGATCGGCACGCTGGTCGGCATCGAAAACGGTCAGACCTACGTCAAGCTGCTGGGGAGCTAAGGCAGATGCCTTCCATCATCACATCCGCTATTCTCGGCGCCATCAACAATGGCCTTCAGACCTCGTTCAACGACCAGTTGTACCGCACGGTGTCGCCGCACAGCCAGTTCTGCTTTGACGCCAGCAGCACCGGTGCCTCCGAGGTATATCCCCGCCTGGACCTGATGCGCGGCCCGCGCGAATGGCTGGGTGACCGGCTGGCGCAGCAGCTTTCGCAGTCGAGCTTCAGTATCGTCAACCGCAAGTTCGAGCAGACCATCACCATCGGCCGGACGGATATCGAGGACGACAAATACGGCATGTACAGCGCCGTCGCGTCCGAGATGGGGAACGCGGCCAACGTGTTCCCGGCGCGCCTGGTGGCCGACCTGATGAAGTCCGGCATCAACACGGTGGGCGTCGACGGGCAGTATTTCTTTGACATCGACCATCCGGGCTGGGACTCCGCCGGCGCCGCGACGACCGTTTCCAACTACACGTCTGGCGCCGATCCCGGGTTCTACCTGATCGACAACAGCCGGTATCTGAAACCCTTCATCTTCCAGACGCGCGTGCCGTTCCAGCTGACGACGCGGTTCAACCTGGACGATCCGAATGTGTTCGACCGCGACGAATTCGTGTGGGGCACACGCGGCCGGATGAACGCCGGCTTCGGCGTCTGGCAGCTGGTCTATTTCTCAAAGGCCACGTTCAATCAAGCGAACATCATCGCCGCCCGGAACGCGATGGCCGCGCTGTATCGGCCCGACGGATCGCCGTTCGGGATCAACCCCGACACGATCGTCGTGCCCAGCGCGAACTACATCCAGGCCAAGAGCTATTTCGAGAACGCCCAGGTCGCGGACAACCCCACCGCCCCGACGACGCTGGTCGAGAACAAGATCAGGGGGATGTTCAAGCCGATCGAGTTTCCCTGGCTGAACTGATCGCCGACCCCGTCACCGACTGACCTGGAGTCTGACATGCGCTATCACGTTCTGTGTCCCCGTCCCGGCCTGCGCCGCGGCGGCCGTGAAAACCCCGACCACGCCAGCTATGTCCTCGGCGACCATACGCCGGCCCAGCTGCGCTCGATGCTGGACGATCCGGCGATCAGGATCGTGGTCGGTGACGTCCTGACCGAAGCCGCCATCGCGGCGATGGAGGCGCCGGCCAGCCCGGCCGAGAAGACGGGCAAGGCCCGGAGCTGATCATGGCGTACGCCACCACCGCAGACATGCTCCGCCGGTTTGGTCAGCAGGAAATGATCCGGCTGACCACGCCGGCGGGAGAAGACATGGACGCGGTGGTCGTCGCGACCTGCGACGCGGCCTTGGACGGCGCCAGCGCGGTGATGGACAGCTATCTGCGCCAGCGCTACGCCACGCCGCTGTCGTCCTCGCCCGAGGAAGTGGCCCGCGCCTGCTGCGATATTGCGCGCTATGACCTGTCGACCGGCGACGGAAAAAGCCCCGGCGATGAAGTTACCAAGCGCTATGACGCGGCGATCCGCTGGCTGCGCGATGTCTCCGGCGGCATGGTCAAGTTGGACCTGGCGCAGGTCGATGCAGGCGACGAAAGCTTTGCGATGATGCGCGAACGCGACGCAGCATGCGCGCCATTCGGCGGAGGCACTTGGCCATGAGCGAAGATCGCCTGGTCATTGTCCAGCCTGGCCCGCTGAGCCTGATCGCACTGGGCATCCGCACCCGCCTTGAGCAGGTCTTTCCGGCGCGCCAGTTCGTCCACGCCTGGATGCCGGCCCATGTCGATCGGGATGTATGGACGCATTTGACGCGCCGCACCCCGCTGGTCGGCATAGGCTTCAATGGCTTCGACCCGCAGGCCGCCAGCCGCGGCATCGGCGCGTCGACCTGGTCGGTCTATCTGGTGACCCGGAACGAGGCGGGCCATCACGCGCGCCTGTTCGGCGACAAGCAGGCGCCTGGTCTTTTCGGTGTCCTGGAAGTCGGCGTCGCCGCGCTGCACGGCCACACGATCGAGGACGGCGGCACGATCCAGGTGCGCGAGGCGGTGAACGCCTTCGTGGAAGGGTTCAAGGATGAGGGCATGGCCCTCGGGACCATCGATCTCCATGTGCCAACCGTCATTTCCATGACGGACGTGATCGCCAATGGCGACGCGGAACCCGGCCTTCTGAACACACGCGACATCACCTGGTCGTTCGACAACGGCGCAGGCGAAATCACAGGCAGCGTCACGGGGACACCATGAAGCGCATCCATGTCCAGCCATCGGATATCGATCGGCGCGTGCCGACCAATCGCACGCCCGGCGAATATTTCCCGCATGGCGAGGCCACCGAAGTGGTCCTGGACCGCTACATCCAGCGCCGCCTGGATGACGGCGATCTGATCGAAGTCGATGGCGAAGGAGCCACGGTCAATGAGTGATACCATCATCAAGTTCGACCAGATTCCGGCGTCGTGGCAGGTCCCTGGCAGCTATATCGAGGTCAAGGCGGACTATCAGCGCACCGGCATCCTGCCGATGCCCGCACGCACATTGATCATGGGCCAGGCCACCGCCACTGCCACCGGTACCGCCGGCGTGGTCTATCCCGACATCACCCGTGTGGATCAGGCGACGGCCCTGGCCGGGTTCGGATCGCACATCGAACAGATGGCGCGGGCCTACTTGGCCGTGAACGAGTCCGTGCCGCTGGACATCATGATCGTTGCCGATGCGGGTGGGTCGACGAAGGCCACCTGGACCCTGACGTTCACCGCCGCGGCCAACCCCGCCGGCACAGTCGCGGTGGCGATCGGCGGGCAGCGCGTGCAGATCGGCACGGCAGCGGGCGATACCGCGGCCCAGATCGCGACGGCCTTCGCCGCCGCCATCAACGCGGACAAGACGCTGCCGGTGATCAGCACCGGCGCTGTCGCCGGCGTCGTCACCATCACCGCGCGCCATCCGGGCACGACCGGCAACGACATCAGCGTCATCCAGAATCCGGCCGTGGGCGATGCGCTGCCGTCCGGCGTCACGCTGGTCGTCGCCAGCACGGTGACGGGCGCGACCGATCCTCTGATGGCGGCGCCGCTGGCTGCCATCATGGACCTTTGGTACACTGACATCATCATTCCCTGGCAGGCCTCCACAGTCACCAGCGCGATCGCGGCCGAGCTGGTGCGGCGATACAACGCAATGGTCCACATGGACGGACGTTGCCATTTCGGCGCCACCGGCACGCTGTCGCAGATCATCGGAAAGGCCGCGGCGCTGAACAGCCCGTTCATGTTCCTGAGCGGGCTGACCGCACCGGGTTCGCCGCCATGGGTGATCGCCGCCACCGCCGGTGGGATCTGTGCGCAGAAGCTGCTGGACGATCCCGCCCGCCAGCTTCTGGACCTGGGCATGCCCGGCGTCGTCGGATCGCAACCGGTGAACCTGTTCGACGACAGCGAAAAGCAGCTTCTGCTGGCTGGCGGCTGCAGCGTGTTCAAGCGGCTGCGGGATGGCAGCATCGCGATGCAGCGCTACGTCAGCACATACACCGTCGATGCGAACGGCAGCCTGGACCCAGCGTACCACGACATCATGGAAGTCGCCGTGGCCAGCCGCATCCGATACGACTGGCGGGCATACTTCCGCGATGTCTATCCGAACAACAAGCTGGCGCCCGACGACTCGCTGGCGGCGGATCGTGATCCGACCGTCTGCACCCCGCGCCGCGCCCACGGCACATGGACCGCCCGCCTTCTGACCTATGCCGCCAACGGCTGGGTCGTGGATGAGAAGACACTGGCGCGGGAGGCCGTCTTCGTCATCGACCCGAACGACCGCAACCGTCTGAACTATCGCCTGCCCTACAAGCGCATCGGCAACCTGATGGTTGATGCCGGGCAGTTGCTGTTCCAGGTCTGATAGGAGCCGACCGTGCAATCTCTTGGTATCATCAAGTGCTTTTGGGGCGGGGTCGAACTGTCGATCAAGCCCGGCGGCTCCTTCAAGCTGGGCGGGATCGTATCCAAGCCGCAGATCGCCGGCACGCTGGTCACCCGGTCGGAGTCGATGACGGAATCCGAGGTGACGCTGAAGGTGCTGCTGCTGCGCGGCCAGCGCCTGACCGACCTGCTGCCAGCGAACGTCGAACAGGAGCTGCAAATTCAGTGCGACACCGGGCAAACGTTCGTCATGGAAAGCGCCTTCCGAAAGGAGACGATGACCGTGACATCCGGTGACAGTAGCGAGGTCGACGTTGTCTTCGCCGGCGGCGCGATGGTGGAGGTCGGTTGATGGACGACATCGTGATCGGCGACGCGCCGCCGGATGTCGACCTGCCAGTGCTGGTCGACGGCATCGCGATGTCCCTGCCGGATGGTGCCGAGCTGAACCCCGACGGATCGGTGAGGCTGCCCCTGCTGTATCCGTGCGAGCTGAAATACCGCGCGGTCGGCGGCAGTGGCGATGTCGTCCGCACGGAATCCATCGACCACCTGGTCCTGCGCCGCCTGACCGGTGCGGAGGCCCGGCGTGTGATCGAGGCGAAGGACAGCGTCCGCATGGCGCTGGCGATCAGTTCCGGCCTCGGGCCGGCGAAGCTGGAAATGCTGAGCAAGGTGCTGGATGCCGCGGATGAGACCATGGCGGCCGACGTGGTGTCCGAGCTGCTGGGCCTGAGCAAGCGCACCCTGCCTGAACTGGCGCGGGACCTGGGCGATTGCGTCGAACTGACCCTGCGGTTCGCCCGCACCGATGCCGACGGCCAGGTGCATTCGACCTGGACCTTCAAGCGCTTGACGGCGGCGCAGCGACGCGCCGCCGGCGACGCGGCCGACCTGCTGACCTGGGTAGCGCAGCATGCGACCGGGTTGAACCCGAAGAAGGCCCGCGACCTGGTGGACAGCATGGACGGCGTCGACGTGATGGCCGCCAGCCAGGTGGTGGGTTTTTTGTCCGGGAGTGGCCGGCGGAGTGGTGGATAGCCCTCGCTGGCATCGGCGGGCACTTCAGCTTCACGCGCGCCGAACTGGATAGCCTGACGGTCAGGGATTTGGCGTTCTGGTCCGGCGCTTTGGCCGACTACATGAGGCGGCTGAAATCGGGGTAGCGGCATGAGCAGCAATCTGAGGGCCGCATTCACCCTGACATTGGAGGACCGGCTTTCCGCCGGCCTCGATCGGATCAAGCAAGGGTTCGACACGCTGCGCGGTGCGGGCCGCAACCTGAGCCTGGGCCGGCTGGAGAACGCCGGCGACACCCTGCGCCAGGCGACACAGGAAGCGCAGGGCCTGACCCGCGCGCTGCATTCCATCAGTTCTACCGCCGACCATGCCTGGACCTCATTGAAGCGGGTAGGCTCGGCGATGCACGACTGGGGCGCGAAGACGTTCGGCGCGCAGTCCAGGATCGGGGCGTTGGGCGCGGTGGCCCAGGGCTACAGCGTGCTGGCACCGGTGCACGAATATGCCAGCCTGGAAGACGAGCTTCGCCGGATTGGCATCATGAAGGGCCTGTCCGGCGCCGCGCTGGAAGCCGAGATCAAGCGCCTGACCAGGTTCCTCGGTCACGAGGCCCTGGCCACTGGCCAGACATCGCACGCCGGCGCGGAAACCTACATCGACTTGATCAAGGCAGGCACGCCGATGCGGGACGTCGAGGAAATCCTGGCGGCGCACCATCGCGCGGCCACCGCGTTCTACACCGACCCGAAGGAGTTCACGAAGGTCACCGCTGCCCTGAACAACCAGTTCAAGGTGCCGCATGCCGAGATGGATCAGGCCCTTTCGGCGGTCGGCTTGGCCGCGAACCTGGGTATGATGACGGTGGCCAACATGGGCCAGGAGTTCCCCCGCATCGCTGGCCTGGTCACGTCAAAGGGCATGGTCGGACGCGAGATGGCGAACAAAATGCTCGCGATGATGCAGACACAGATGCTGACATCGGGCCTGCCGTCGTCGGCCGCGGCGGAAGTGTTTGACGGCATCGCCTATCTCTACAGCCAGTCGGCGATGCATCATTTCGAGGGAAACCATCGCAAGGGTGAAGTCAGCAGCGACGTCGCCGCCTTGATGAACCGCGCCACCGGGGGCAAGGGTTTCTCTGGCGTCAACCTGTTCCGCTTCCTGCGCGGTGTCGAAGCATCTGGCGGCAATCCGATCGAGGCGATGCTGGACAAGCTGCAGCACATGAAGACCATCGGTAAGCTGACAGAAGCGGAAATGGGCGTGCTGATGGGCTCCATGTTCGGCAATCATCAAGCCCTAAACTTCTGGCAGACACAGCTCAATATGCGAGAGAAAAGACGGGAGCTGGAAGCGCGGTTGAATGGTGTCGACCCAGCCGAGGCCAACCGCATGTTCCAAGCGCGCTACGGCGGCCCCGAAGTCCAGTTGAGGCTGGTGGGCGAACGCGCAGAGCAGCTTAAGCGCCGCCTCGGCGAAGGCTTCCTGCCCGTCCTGAGAGGGGTCAGCCAGGGCATGGAAGGCATGGTCCATGGCATGGAGAGCCTGGACAAGATCGCCCCTGGCGTCGCGAACGTTGTTCTCGCCGTCGTCGGCGGCATGCTCGGCCTCGGCGCGGCCCTCGGGGCAATCGGCGTCGCCATGCCGTGGGTCTCTGCAGGCTTCTCCACGATGGCCGGCCTGCTTGGCTTGGTCCTGTCACCGCTCGGCATCTCCCTCGGCGCGATCGGCCTCGCCGCCTATGACGTCGTCGCGAACTGGAGCACGTTCGCACCGTTTTTCATGCAGATGTGGACTGGCGTGAAGGATGTCTTCTCCGGTTTCGGTCAGTGGCTGCGCGGTTGGTTCACCGACGACATGACCGTCAGCATCGCCGCTCTACAGAAGATGTGGGACGGTTACCTGGCCTTCTATTCGGGGCTTTTCGGCACGCTGAAGACCATCTTCAACGACCTGGTAGCGACGCTGGATGGCTGGACCGGCGGCGCCATCACCGCGACGTTCGAGCGGATCGCCACCGCCATCCAGAGCGTCATCGACAAGATCAACGAATGGCTGGAGCTGCTGAAGAGCCTGCCTGGTCGGACGATGCCCAACCAGGGCCAGCCGGGCTCCCAGAACCCGATGGGTGACGCCAACCCATGGGCCGATCCGACATCCTGGGGCGGCGCCCGGCAGCAGGGCGAACTGACCATCAACGTCCGCGCCGATCCCGGTACCGAGGTGACCCGCATCGAAGGCCAGGGCGTGCGGACCAACGACGCCGGCCGCGTTCTGGGCCGTGCCTGATGGCCCTGGTTGAGATCGCCGGCCTCTACACCGAGCTGCTGCTGGATGCGTCGTTTCGCGGCGTGGACTTCGCCGTGCTCGACAGCCGAGACCAGGCCGGCCGGCGATCCCTGGCGTTCCTGTTCCCCGGCCAGGACCGCGTCGCATTCCAGGACCTGGGCCAACTCGATGGCGACATCACCATCAACGGCATCATCGTCGGCGACGACTACGTCCACCAGGGCGACCGCCTGCGCGACGCGTTCCAGACGCCAGGCCCGGCCTCGCTGTCCCATCCTTGGGTCGGCGACATCCAGGTCATGCTGGCGCCCGGCCATCCACCGGAAATCCGCTTCGATCACGACAAGCTGCGAGTGTGCCTCTTCACGGTCACACTGCGCCGCTACATCCCGCGCCCGCCCGCCACCACCGATACGTTGCAGGGGCTGCTGGATGGCCTGTCCAGCCTGCGCTCCGCCGCCCGCGGCCTGCTGCGCCAGGTGCTGGCGCCGATCGCCCAGACATTGCAGGCGATCGCGCAGGTGGAGCGCTTCGCGGGTGAGCTGGCAGGCACGTTCGGCACGCTGATCATGGCGGCGCGCAATCCGCTGGTTGGCATCGCCGGCGGCCTGCCGATTGGCCTGCTGACCAGCATCGGTAGCCTGCTGCTGGGCGACAACTATGCCGACGACGTGGCCGATCGTTTCGCCGGCCCCAGCGTCGCGATCGCCGGTACATCACTTCCCGTCATCCCGTCTGCCGTGGCGCCTGGTGGGCTCACAACCACGGCGGATGCGGTGGATGCGCGGGAGACTGCCACCCTGATCCTGGCCGCGATCGGCGCGTCGATGCCGGGCGCGTCCGATCCAGCAATCCGCCGCCAGATCGCCGCATGTGCCATCGCGCTGATGATCGCGGACGCCTGCACGGCGGCCAGTGACATCGACTTCGACAGCCAGACGGATGCCGCCGCGTGGCGCGACCAGGTGGCGGACGCCATCGACGGCGCGGCCGCGCTGGCGGCGACGCTGGTGGCGGCAGAGGCATCCACGGCCGCCCCGTTATGGCGGGGACTGATCGCGGCGAAGGGCGCCTGGATAGCCGATATGTCGGCCACCATCGGCCGGCTGCCTGCGGTGCGCCGCTTCACGCCGCCGGGACAGGTGCCTGTGTGGGTGCTGGCGCACTATCTGGTCGGTGATGACCCGTCGGCGGTGCTGCCGACCTGGCTGGATCTGGTCCGCCGAAACGACATCCACCAGCCGGCCCTACCGCCGCCCGGCCCGCTGGAAACCCTGGCATGAGCGGCACGCGCGCCCGCGCCAGCACGGCCCGCGTCCGTGTCAGCCTGGCGGGCTATACGTTCACCCAGGTCATTCGCGTCACCATCGCGCGGGATCTCCAGAATATCGCGGGCACCTTCGAGATCGTGCTGCTGGACGATGTGCGCCTCTATCGCGCGCTTCAGGCCTATGTCGGCGATCGGCAGCAGGGCGCCCCGGAAACCGCGCCTGGTCTGGCGGTCAATCTGGCCATCGACAACGAGGTTGTCCTGGTTGGCTGGATCGACAAAGCGTTGCTCCGCTGGTCGGCCGACACGATCGAGTGCCACCTGACGGGCCGAGACAAGACCGGTGACCTGGTGGATTGCGCGGCGCTGCCGAACGGACCTGCTGAGTTCCGGGGCGTGGACCTTCTGCATGTCGCGAAGAAGGTGGCTGAGCCGTTCGGGATCACGGTGAAGGCTGAGGTCGATATCGGTGGCCCGTTCGCGCAGTTGTCCCTGCATCCCCACCAGACAGCGCTGGCGTTCCTGGAATCCGCCGCGCGTCAACGGGCCGTGCTGCTAGTCAGTGATGGCGTCGGCGGCATGCTGCTGACCCGTGGCGGGGCGACCCGCGCGCCTGGTCCGCTCCGCCTGGGCGAAAACGTGGTCGAGATCACGGCTGGTTTCGATTGGACGCAGCGTTTCAGCGACTATTTCGTCAAGCAGCAATCAGCCCGGACTGGCACCGCGACGCCCGCGCGCCTGGATCACAGCATCGCGCCCGCCGCCACAACCGACGCCGGTAGCTACGGCCCGGCCAGTAAGGCCGAGGCGAAACAGATCATCGCGACGGGCCATGCCATCGACCCCGAGGTCAAGCGTTGGCGCCCGACAGTGCGGCTGACCCGGACGCAATCGGGCATGACGACGGTGCAGGAACAGGCCGAATGGATGCTGCGGGTCGCGCGCGGCCATTCGGACATCATCCACATCCGCGTGCTGGACTGGCGATCGGGCGACAAGAACGAGCTATGGCGGCCGAATACGCTTGCTACCGTCTATGATCCCTATTCCGGACTGGATAAGGAGATGCTGATCGCAGGCATCGCCTATCGGTTCGATGACGGCGGATATCGCACCGAACTGCGTGTCGTCGGCCGCACCGCCTATGACCGAATCAACGAGGCCGAGCGGCGCCACGGTCACCATCACCGCGGCCATCGTGACGCGAAGCTGGACAGCAGCCCGGCGCCGTTGGTCGCCGGGGAAGGCCGCCGCTGATGGAATCGGTCTTCGACCCGCGTGCACAGATTCAGCTCGGCGTGGTGCGCGGCGTGTCGGATGCCGGCCAGGTTCAGCGCATCACGGTCGAGACGACCGACGGCTACGTCTACGACCAGGTCGAAGTGATGCAGCCGGCCGGCATGGCGTCCGTGCCGCCTGGGGACGGCGCGATCGCGCTGCTGTTCACCGTCGCCGGCGATCCGGGCAACTGGCGCGCGCTCCCGATCAGCAATCCCGCGACACGGTTCGGCGGCCTGCAACCCGGCGAAGCCGTGGTCTATGGCAGTGACGGCAGCCGCGTCGCGATCCGGGCTGGTGGCACGATCGAGGTCCAGGCCGCGACCAAGGTGATCGTGACGGCCCCGAACGCCCAGGTGACCACGACTGGCCCGGTGACGATCGATGCAGGCGGCGGCATCACGTTGGGCGCTTTCGTGACTGGGCCGGGAGGATTGCTGGACATCCACGGCGCCGTGAAGGTGTCCGGAACCGTCACGGCCGCGAACTTCACCGCGGTCGGTGCGCCGCCCACCGTCGCTGCCGGCCTCTCGACCGCCGGCACGACCCAAGCGACCGCCACGGCCCTGGCCAGCCCTACCAATGTGGTGTCCGGTGTCACCGCCGGCCAGGGCGTGCTGGTAGGGTCCACCGGCGTGCCGCGGCAGGAGGTGATCAACACCGGCACGGTGGACTTGACGGTCTATCCGCCGATCGGTGGCACCTTCCGCGGGATGTCGGCCGGCTCGCCGGTCACGGTGCCCGCCGGCGGTTCCGCCAACTTCATCTCCATTGGCAGCGGCACGCTCGTAATCGCCTGACCGCACGCGCGGTCATTACTCGGCGTTGCGCGCGCGGATCATCGCCGCCATGCCCGATACCATCGATCGCGCCCTGGCCTATGACCCGGTGACCCGACAGTGTGATCGGGTTTTCGACGGCGTCGACTGCGTACTCGACGCCACACCGGTAACGCCGCTGCTGATGGCGGTCGGCCTCGATCGCCGTGCCCGCGCTGATGATGCGTTGCCTGACACCGTCCAGGACATCGCCCTGCCGCATCGGCTGGATATCAGGCGCGGGTGGTGCGGCGATGCGCTCGATCCACTCGCGCGCCTGGTCGGCAGCCGCATGTGGCTGCTGCGGCGGCGCAAGCAGGACGAAGCGACCCGTCGGCTGGCCGAAAGCGCGCTGAAAGAGGCCGTTGAACCGCTGGCCGAGGCGCGCGGATGGCCCGTCACCATCACGGTGCGCTGGGTCCGCTGGGGCCTGCTGGGGTGGCAGGTCAAGGCCGGTCGGGCCGTCGTCGCCATCAACCAGGCGGTGGCTTGATGCCCTGGCCGATCCCTCTGCCGGCTGAGATCGCGGACCGCGCCTCCGGCGTCTATGAGCGCGAATACGCCCGAGTCTACGCCCTGAAGAACCGGAACGCAGCGCCGGCCTTGGTCGATGCGCGGTCGCCACAGTCCACCCTGGCGGTGGACGCCCGCGTGCTGGCCATGTCGGCGTTCGAGTTGTGGAGCTACCTGCCGCGCCTGGCGCAGGAGCTGATGCCCGACACCGCCACGGATTGGCTGGAACGCCATGGCGCAATCTGGGGCGTGACGCGTATCGCCGCGACGGCGGCGACCGGCAATGTTGCGTTCACCGGTATCGTCGGCACCACGATCCCTGCTGCGTTGGCCCTGTCGGCGCCAGGTGGCGCGGCCTATGCCACCACGGCGTCCGGGACGATCGGCGTGGGTGGTACCGCAACCGTGCCGGTCGCTGCGGCCACGCCGGGTGCGGCTGGTAGTCTGCCGGCCGCAACGGTGCTGACCATCGTCACGCCGCTGTCGGGCCTCACCAGCCAGTCCGTCGTCGTGGATGCGGGTGGGCTGACCGGCCACGACGCCGAGGCCCTGGGCGATTGGCGCAACCGCATCCTGGCCCGCATCCGCCGCCGTGGTGCAGCCGGCAATGGCGATGATTTCGTGGCCTGGACACAAGAGGCAGCGCCTGGCGCGACGGTGGCGACCATGTCGCCGGGCACGGGTCTGGTGACCGTGGCGTTCGCCATGCCCAGCGGCAGCACCTGGCGCGCGCCGACGGCGCCGGAACTGGCCGCCGTCACCGCCTATCTCAACGATGGCCACCTACGGAAGCCGCTGGGCGCGCCCATCATCACCGTCGTCGGCGCCACGCTCCAGCCGGTGAATGTGTCGGTGCATCTGAACCCCGACACCACGGCCACTCGCGCTGCCGCCTCCGACGCGCTGGCGCTTCGTATGCAGGAGGACGCAGCGATCGGCGGCACGATCTATGTGTCGCGACTGGATGCGGCCCTGGTGAACGCCAGCGGGGAGTTCAGCCACACTCGCGCGGCGCCGGCGGCTGACGTCACCGCGGCCGCGACCACCCTGTCGGTGCTGGGCACGGTGACCTTCACATGAGCCGCACCGCAGACCAGGTGGCCGAGGGCCTGCGGGCGTTGCGGCCCTTGGGCTTCGCCAGCGCCGCCGATCCCGACACCTATGTCGCCGCCCATGATCGCGCGACAGCCGAGGAATGGGCGCGGCTGGAAACGTCGGCTGAAGCGTTGCTGGCCGAGATCGATCTGCGCCAGGCGGTCTATCTGCTGCCGGACTATGAGCGGGTGCTTGGCCCCGATCCATGTGGCCGGGACCAGCTCGCGCTGACAGATGCCGACCGCCGGACGCTGGCCTATCAGCGTTGGACCCGCGCCGCGACGGTCTGTGCCGGCTATTTCGAGGGCATGGCCGCAGAGCTGGGCATCGCCCTGACAGTGCAAGAGTTCCCGCTGTCCTACTGCGACACGAGTGTCTGCGGCGATGAGCTGGTGCCCTGGCCTCGTCATTGCGATTTCCTGGTCACCCTGCCCGCGACCCGCACATGGGATGCGATCTGCGGCGATGCCGTCGCCGCCGACCCGCTGGGTGGTTTCACCGGCAACCTGATGGAGTGCGTGATCCGCGCGGAATCGCCGCTGCACGCCGCCCCCTATTTTTCATACGTGTGAGGCAGCCCTTATGGACCGCATCAACAGCGCGAATTTCGACACGATCGGCGGCAAGCGCTTCTTCCGGGACAAAAACCTCGGCACCAACACGGCAGGCACCACGCTGGCCGCACTTTGGTTCAACGGGGCGCAGGAAGAAATCCTGACCGCGATCGAAGAAGCGGGCCTTGTTCCAAGCTCGGCCGACAATACCCAGCTGATGCAGGCGCTGCGCCAGCTCCTGGGCAAGGGACGTCAGGTCTTCACGGCGTCCGGCACATTCACCCCCGGCACGCGCGTCACGCGCGTGAAGGTGCGCGTGTGGGGCGCAGGCGGTGGCGGCGGTGGAGGCAACACGACAGGCGCTGGAGGCGGCGCCGCGGGCGGTGGCTACACCGAGGGCCTGTTCACGGTCACTCCAGGTGTCGGCACCACGGTGACCGTCGGGACGGGCGGGACGGCCGGCGCCGTCAACGGCAATGGCGGCAACGGCGGCACGTCCTCGTTTGGTGCGCTCTGTTCCGCCACTGGCGGCCTTGGCGGCCTTGGCGTGTCCTCAGGGCTGGCGACCGGCCAACTGACGGTCGGCGCTGGCACCGGCGGCAGCCACAACGTCTCCGGCGGCCCCGGTCTCGGGGCCAATGGTCCGCTCAGCGGGATCTACTTCTCGGGGTTCGGCGGCCACGCTTTCTGCAGCCCCGGCGGTCAATTCGCGATCAGCGGCACCGGTGTTGTGGGCGTCCAGGGTGTCGGTCCGGGCGCCGGCGCCAGTGGCGGGACGCTGGCGCAGGTCGGTGCTGCGGGCCGCGACGGCCTCGTCATTGTGGAGTGGTGATCATGATCTATGTGCGGGTTCAGGACGGCGTCGTGATGGAAACTTTCACACCCCCTGCTGATGTGGCGATCGAGGATTGCTTCCACCCCGACTTGGTGGCGCAGTTCCGCGCGATCCCGGAAGGGGTCGAAGGTGCGGTGGCTGGCTGGCTGTGGACCGGCGACACACCGGAACCGCCGCCACCGCCGCCGCCGACGGCTTCCGATCCGGACGTCTGATGGCTGGCGAGATCGTCATCAAGCAGGGTGAGGCGCTGCTGCTGCGGCTGGCGTTCCTATCGGATGAGGGTGCCCCCCTCGATCTCGCGAACGCGACGCTGACTGCGCAGGCGCGGTCCTCGCTGGACGCGCTGATCGCCGACCTGCCCATCGTCAAGACCGGCGAACCGTCGATCGCGACCGTCACGGTGGCCGATACCTCGGCCTGGCCCGCCGGTGTGCATCGGATGGACATCCGCATGGTCGCCGGCGGGCTGGCCACCCTGTCCGAAACCGCGGCGCTGCGTATCAACAAGGCGGTGACTGCATGAAGATCGTCATCACTCAACTGAGCGCTCCGCCGCCCATGCAGTCTACCGTCGCAACGGGGATCGTAGCCGCCACCGGCGGCCAGGTGCTCGCCACGGCATTGGCCGGCCGCATCAACCTGGTCGAGACGGTGCCAGCCGGTGCGGCCGTCCGGATCGGCGTGGTGGGCGGGAACTACCGCCAGGAAGTCCTGAACCGTGGAGGACGCGACCTGGTCATCTATCCGCCGGTCGGTCAGGCCTTCGACGGCCACGCGGTGAACGCATCGGTCATCATTCCCGATACCGGCGGCGCAGTTTTCACGTTCAATGGGGTGTCGACATGGTTCATTTCCTGAACTGGCGCACCGCCTGGCTGTGCCTGCTGCTGGCCGTCGCCACCCCGGCGGCGGGGCAGCAGAAGGTTGGACCGCTCCAGCGGCAGTTGAACGGCGCCGACATCGACAACCCCGCGACGTTCCGTAACAGCCTCGGCCTGGGCGCAGCTAAGACGCTGAACCTGCGCACGGCACTAACCAGCTCGGGCGGCTCCGTCAACGTGTCCATCGGCACCACGGCCGGCACGGTCGCCGCCGGCAACGATGGCCGGATCACCGGTGCATTTCCGACCACGTCGATCCCCGGTGGCGCCCTGCTGGGTGGCACCGCTGGCAGCAGTTTCAATCCGGTGTCGGTCGGCACCGGGCTCACCCTGTCCGCCGGCACGCTGGCCGCGAATGTCGCCACTGTCGCCGGCCGCACCGGCGCGGTCACGCTGTCCACCGTGGACGTGTCCGGGCTGGGCGGGGCGTCGACGCTGAATGTTGGCACCACGGCGGGCACGGTGGCGGCTGGCAACGACAGCCGGATCACCGGGGCATTCCCCGCCGCATCGATCCCGACCGGCGCCCTGCTGGGCGGCACGGCCGGCAGCAGCCTGAATGCGGTGTCGGTCGGCACCGGCCTGACCCTCTCCGCGGGGACGCTGGCCGCGAATGTCGCCACCGTCGCCGGCCGCACCGGCGCGGTCACGCTGTCCAACGCCGATGTGTCCGGGCTGGGCGCGCTGGCGACGCTCAACGTCGGCTCCAATCTGACCAATTCAGCCGGCAGCCTGGGCCTATCAACCAATGTCGCGGTCGCGGGCACCTTGTCGGCCGCCGGTACCGGTACGTTCACTGGGTCGTTGATCGCAGGCAATGGCGGCTCGGCGCCGATCACGTTGGCCAGCGGTTCGATCACGGCGGCCACCAGCCAGAACGTCACCATGACGACAGGTGGCGCAGGGTTTTCATTCGTCGTGGGCAATTCCGGCGGTGGCCTCGGGAACGCGATCACCATCACGACAAACACCAATGGCAATACCGCCGGCAGTGCGTCGCCGAACCGGGTCAGTATCGGCAACGTGCTGCAATCGCCGTTCTACACCACGCCAGGCAACACCTATACGTTGACCGGCGCGCAGAATATCCAGCCGATGCTGCTCAGCACAAATTATGCGGGCAGCACGACCGCGGCGCTGCGGCCATATCAGGTCAACATTTCGTCGGATACCGTCGACGCATCGGCCGCGGCCAACGCACCTTCCGCCTTCACGGTCACGCATAATGTCGGCGGGGCGGGCACGAAGGGCGGGCGGATCGCGTTCCTGCCGATGCTGAGCGTCAATAGCGCGATCACGGGCGACACAACATCACAGCAGTATCAGGCGTCCTACTGCCAGTCTCAGGCGTCCGTTAATGTCGGCGGGACGAACACGGGATCAGGCGCGCGAGGTTTCCTGTACGGCTGTGGCAGTCAGGCGGTGCTCTATCCAGGGGCGACGGGGTGGGGCCTGCTGAACGGCGGCGGAGAAATGGACGTGGCCGCGATGGCCGGGTCCTCGGTCCGCGACATCTACGGCATGAGCATCGTGCTGCTGGCCGCTCATGCCGTCGCAGGAGCGGGCGAAAACCAGGCGATTGTCATCGCGTCGCAGAGTGGCGCGCTACAAAGCTGGACGCGAGGGCTGGGCTTCGGAAACAGCAGTGGCGACTGGTCGTTCGCGCCGTCCGCCTCCTTGATCGGCACGACGGTGCAGATCAATTACGGCAACGGCGCCAGGTCGGCGCAGCTGCGGCCTCAGCTCGCGACGCGCGGCGTCGATTTGTCGACGGTGAATTTCAGCCAGCAGGCCGGCTCATTCCTGCGTGGCCCAGGCTTCAACGTCGATGGCACCGGGGCGGCGAATATCGCCGGCGGGCTGGTGCTGGGATCATCCGCCGCCGGCTACAAGGTCGACATCCCCGCGGTGAACGTCGTCACGGCGGTCGCTGTATCCAACCCCGGTACGGGTGCGGCCGGGCTGAATAACTACTACCCGGGCGATGTCGTCTTCGGCACGTCCACGCCGACCCCTGGCCAATACCTAGTCACCAACACCAAGGCGGTGTCGGCCACCGTTGTCGCCGGCGGCACGGGCGGCACCAACGGCGCCTGCACGGCGACCGGCACCACTGGCACCGGCACGAAGTTCCAGGCATCGGGCACAGTTACAGGCGGCATTTTAGGCGGCGCGCTGACAATAGCGGTGGCGGGGAACTACACGGTCAACCCCACATCTCTCGCTGTCGAACCGATCACGGGCTGTGGTCTGACCGGTGCCACGGTTTCCCTCGGAATGGGTGTCCTGACGGCATCGATCCTGGTCCCGGATGTATCCACGGGGACGGCCGCCACGATCACACCGACGGGCGGATCGGGGGTCGGGTATGTGATCACGCCCACCTGGTCGACGCGCTCCACACTCCAGCTCCAGACGTCGGGCGGAGATAGTGAGGTCGGCGGTGGCTTGTGGATCAAGGGCCTGGGCACGACGGGCAATGGCACCGGAGTCGCGGAACATCAGCTGTATGGTGCCGCCGGCCAGCGGAAGCTGATCACGTTCTACGAGGAGAACTCGGGCTACGTTCTCCGGTCACAGATCGGGCTCAATTCTAGCAACGATCTGATAGTCGAGCAGTTCAATGCGTCCGGGACGTCGTTGGGGATGGCGCTTCAGGTCCCGAACGCCACCGGCACGCCGAAATTCGGCCGATCCGGCGCCTGGAGCGCGAACGGGTCGGTCGCGACGACGATGACCAGCCTGGGGCCGACCGGGTCGCACACGACCATCCAGGAGTGGTTCACGGTTCAGAACGCGGCGGGCGTCACCCGCTATATCCCTGCATACTGAGGAATCCATCATGATCCGATCGCTCCGCCTGGCGCTGGCCGCAATCCTGTTGCCCGCAGTCGCCATGGCCCAACCGACCATGCCATCCCGACCAAACCCATTGGCCCAGGCGGCGACGGTGACCGCGCAGGAGCTTACGGCTGTTCTGATCGAGGCCAGAGCCGCGTTCGCTGCGTGTCAGGCAGAGCGCGCCGCACTGGCGAAACCACCCGAGCCAGCCGCCCCGGCCGCGCAGGAATGACGGCCGACTACTGACGGGGGTCGGGCTGCTGAGAACAGCCCGAGCCGTGCGGCGGGGGCCGCACACGGATAAACCGCCCCGTCCCTCCGGCCGGAGGAAGGGGTATCAGAAAGTCAATCCGTTATGGAGTCGACTCCCCACCTCACTCCGGTGCGCCCTGTCGCACCGGTGGCCCCCTATGTCGGGGGGAAGCGTAACCTGGCCCGGCGCGTCATTGAGCGGCTGGGTGCCATCCCACACCAAACCTACGTCGAACCGTTCGTCGGCATGGGCGGCATCTTCCTCCGCCGCCCGTTCAAGGCCTGCACTGAGGTCATCAACGACATCAGCCTGGATGTCGCGACCCTCTTCCGCATCCTCCAGCGCCATTACCAGGCGTTCGTGGACATGCTTCGGTGGCAGATCACGGGCCGGCAAGAGTTCGAGCGCCTGCTGGCGGCCACCCCCGACACCCTGACCGACCTGGAGCGCGCGGCCCGCTTCCTTTACCTCCAGCGCACTGCCTATGGCGGGAAGGTCGTTAGTCAGAACTTCGGCGTGTCCCTGGATGGCCGGGGTGGCCGGTTCAACGTCACCCGCCTGGGGCCGATCCTGGAGGAGGTTCATGACCGCCTGGCCGGCGTGATCGTAGAGCGGCTTCCGTGGCCCGCGCTGCTGCCACGCTATGATCGCGCCAACACCCTGTTCTACCTGGACCCGCCGTACTACGGATGCGAGGAGGACTACGGCACCGGCGTCTTCACCCGCGACGACTTCGCCCGGTTGGCGGATGCGCTGCGAGGCCTAACTGGGCGATTCCTAATGTCGCTCAACGACACGCCCGAGGTCCGGACGATCTTCAAGGGCTTCCAGATCGAGGCGGTGTCGGTGAACTACAGCCTGTCTGGCAAGCCCACCCGAGCGTCCGAACTGCTGATCAGCAACGCCCCGCGGGGATAGTATGGGGCCGTCCGGTGGACGGTCAGTCCACCGGAGTAAGACGCTCTTCAGCGCCTCTTAGGAGGTAGGAATGGACAATTCGAATGTTCCAGATTCAAGTGGCGAGGCTTCCAGATTCAAGTGGCGCCCTACATGCGTGATGGGTTCCCCTCCCGCGCGGCCCCCTGACCCCCCCGCCTTGCCAGCCACGCCCCGGCGCGCCATTGCTTCCCGACGCAACCGCCCCCGAGGACCCGACATGCCCGTCGACACCGTGATCGAAGCCGTGCGCGCCTTCATGGGCGACCGCATCACCACCAACGCCGCGCTGCGCGACCACCACTCCCACGGGCAGGACACGCAGCCGCCCGTGCTGCCCGACGCGGTCGCCTTCGTGGAAACCTCGGACGAGGTCGCCCGCATCCTCGCGCTGTGCAACGCCGAGCGGGTGCCGGTGGTGCCGTGGGGGGCGGGCACGTCGCTGGAAGGGCACGTGACCCCGGTGCGCGGCGGCATCACCATCGACCTGTCGCGCATGACCCGCGTCATCGATGTCAGCCAGGCGGACATGGATTGCCGGGTGGAAGCCGGCGTCACGCGGGACCAGTTGAACACCCATCTGCGCGATGCCGGGCTGTTCTTCCCGGTCGATCCCGGCACCGCGGCGTGCACGATCGGTGGCATGTCGGCCACGCGCGCATCCGGCACCAACGCCGTGCGCTATGGCACGATGCGGGAAAATGTGATGGGCCTGACAGTGGCGTTGGCCGATGGGCGGGTGATCCGCACCGGCGGGCGGGTGCGCAAATCCGCCGCCGGCTATGACCTGACGCGCCTGTTCGTGGGGTCCGAG